>CALVCJ010000012.1 GCA_944326015.1 Candidatus Gastranaerophilales bacterium | reverse complement strand
GCCCCCATCGTCTAGAGGCCTAGGACAACACCCTTTCACGGTGTAGACAGCGATTCGAATTCGCTTGGGGGTACCATTTAAAAAGTAATGACCTGTTGAGGTCATTTTTTTTGCGCTTGCTCCAGTATCTTAAATTCGAATCGGATATATTTCGCCTGTTGGGGGAAATATACTGCGACAGAGAAACAAAATTTTACCTAAAAATCATACGCACTGGATTTTACTTATAATAAAGTTTATCATCATAAGAATTTGATTTAAAAATATTTTTCTTATCGTTATTAAGAGTCTTATTGGATTTGCCTAATACTTTATAATCAAAAGTAAACTCAACATCTATACTTTTACCTTTAAAGCCTTCTGGCAAAGATTTAAAAGGCGCAGCAGCTTCCACAGCCTTTAGTGCAGCGTCATCTACTTTTTTCACACCAGAAGATTTTCGTATAGAGAGAGTTATCAAGTTTCCGTCTTTTCCAACTTAAAAAAATACAATCACATGATTACTCTCACCTGACTTATACGGCTGCCAATTTGAATATATCTCTTTTTTCAAGTTTTTCATATAAGATTTAAAATTCACGCCGTCATATATTAAAGAATTTTTATCAGCAGATTTTACGGCAAAAGCCAATTCCTGACAGAAAAACAAAAACAAAATTAATAAAATAATCTTTTTCATAAATCAATTATATAAGATTTCAGGGAAAAAGTAAATGAAAAAAGAGATTTATATTGCAGATTACACCAATTATGGGTAAAAACGTCATGCTGAACTTGTTTGACAAAGCGAACCTAAATTTCTGTCATCCTGAATTTATTTCAGGATCTTAAAAATTTTGAGTGAGCCTGTCTTTACGAAGTGTAGCATCACATAGCAATTAGATCCTGAAACAAGTTCAGGGTGACAGTATCTTTATATCTTAATAATATTTGGTAGAAATTTATATATAACTCCAAATAAATCATACTTTACAAATATTTTTCAGCAGATTATAATATAGTTATGAACAATCAATTACGACGAATTGTAAGACTTATGAAAGGCTTGTTATAAAAATAAGACGCTTACTGTTTGTCGATAAAATAATTTTTTTATTACTTGACCTTTCCCCCCGAAAGGTCTTTTTTTTGTTAATAATCGTTAAAATTATGCCAATATAAGGCAAGAAAAAATATTCAGTGTATTTATCAAAAAAGTGGAAGGTTAAATTATGAAAAATAATATCCGACGAAACTCAACAATCAAGGCGAATGCCCCTATCGTCAAATTAATGAACTTAATTTGGGGTTTGTAGTTTTTAGATTTTGAGTGACACCAAAGAGTGTCAGGAAAGGAAAAAATGATACCCGCAATTAGCGCTAGCAGTATATATTCAATATTGGGAAATAATAATTCGCTTGTACCCATGGCCATTAAAGATGTTGCAAATAGCCTAGGATTAACTGCAGGTTCATATATTACAGGGGATAAGTTAGAGGGAAAAGACAGATTTTTAGATGAGTTTGGAACTCAAGCCATCTGGCTTTTCGGAATCCCAATTTATAAAAAGCTTATGGATTACACAATGTACAAAGCTTTAAAAATAGACCCGAAATTCGATGTCAGAAACCTTTCAAACAAGAGAAGCAAAATTTTAGAAAAAACTATTGAATATGCCGATGCATCAATTAAAGAGAGCATAAAAACCGCAAGCAAAAATCCTAAATATACAAAACATCTTGCCATGACAAAATTTGTTATTTCTACAGCTCTTACAATTGTGTCTTACGCCGGATTAACAAAATACAGACATTATAAGACAAGAAAGGATGCTGAAAAAGAAATTCTTGCAGAAATGGCAAAAGAACATCAAAAGAAAGACACATTTGCTTATACCGCTCCGACATCCTCTGCATTTAATAATTTTAAATTACAGAAAAAACAAACGACATTTACAGGAAGCATACAGGATTTTATGTATAACCCGGTCAAAAACCTTATGATACTTGACGGAGCTATTACTGCTGAAAGACTTGCAGAGTCCAGAAACAAACAGGAATTACTTGGATATACCATTAAAGAAGGCTCAGTATGGTTATTTATGTATTTTGCAAGCAAGCCTATCCAGAAATTCCTTGAAAACGCAGCAGAAAAAAACAAAAAGAAACCGGCATCAATTGATCTGGATGCAAGAGTTATAGAAAGCGAAGAACTTAAAGAAGCTTTCAAAAACGGCAGACTTAAAGAAAGTACCGGAAAAGTTCTAGCACTCAACTCTCATGAAGAATTACTTGATTTCATTCATAACAACCCGGATGATTTTGTTGTAAAAATGGCTAAAAAATCAGATGTACTGCCAATTTTGAAAAAGGCAACACAGGCAGATAATGTTGATTACAGAAGATTCATAGACTTTGATGAAGTTAGAGGAGTTGCAGAAAAACTGAATAAACTACAAAATAAATTTGAACAGTTCAAACAAGCAAATGTAAAAGAAAAGACGCTTGAAGCGTTCTTAGATAATGTCAAAAAATTAAAAAGAAGATCAATCCTGAAAAACATGGGCGCATGTATCGGAGCTCTGGGAATACTTGCACCTGCGATTATGATTGCGTTCAGAAAACTTAATAAAGACAACAACGCTTTTCAGGTTAAAGAAGATTTAAAAAAAGAATTAGCTGCCAAGGGTAAGATTTAAGCCTTGAGACGCCACAAAACCCGTTGACCAGCAATTTTGCAGATTAAATCCTCCGCAAAAGCCGTCAATATCCATAACTTCACCACAAAAATATATATTCGGAACAAGTTTTGATTCCATAGTTTTAGGATTAATCTCTTTTAAATCAACACCGCCAGCTGTAACAACTTCCCCATCAGGCACTGTACCGGTAACAGTAACCTCAAATTTTTGGAGTTTATATAGAATTCTGTCACGAGTTTTGCCATCAATTAAATGACATTGTTTATCCGGATTAATATTCAGAAAATTAAGGCTAAAGTCGGCTAAAGATTTCGGCACATGATTTCCAAGAAGATTACGGATACTTTTATGGGGATTTGCATTCAATTCCGACTGCAAATCAATACTACCAATAAAATCAAAAGTTAACTTATACGGGAATTTATCCCTTGCTTTCAACGACGATATTCTATAAATTTCAGGTCCGGAAATACCTTTATGCGTAAATAAAATACCGTTGAGAGAAACTCCGCTTAATGCAGAAAAGTCCTCAAGCGTCTTTAAACCGGTAAGTGCAGGTCTGGGCTCAATAATAGTATGACCGAGCTTTTTTATAAAATCATACGAAGAATGACCACCTGTTGATATTACAATATAATCTGCTTTATAAGCTCCCATATTCGTTACAACGCTGAAACCATCATTGATACGTAACACCTCTTCCCTGATAAATTTAACATTATTCAAAGCTTTAAAAAATTTCTCTCTTACCTTTGCAGAACTGTTTGAAACAGGGAAAACTCTCATATCATCCTGAACATATGTTTTTATACCTATATTCTCAAAAAATTCAAGAGTTTCAGCAGTCCCGAATTTTAAAAATACAGAATATAGGAATTTTTCACCGCGTGGATAATTTGAAGCAAGTTCTTTAAAATCAAATTCTGCATAGCAAATATTACATCTCCCGCCGCCGGTGGGCAATAAAGTCTTTAAAAGCTCATTTTTATCAAAAATGGTTACATCAAAATTATTCTGCAGAAAATATGCACAAATACAACCGGCAGGTCCTCCGCCTATAACAGCGATTTTAGATTTCGACTCTTGTGCCATACAAAAATACCATTTCCGGATTTTCCAAATCACTGTGCAATTCTGAGATTGTTTTGTGAAAAACAGGGTGTTCAAAATTCGGGATTAACTCAAGAAGCGGAACAAGGGTAAACGCTCTCAAATGTAAAAACTTATGGGGGATTACAAGATTTTCATCATTAATAATATCTTTGTTATAAAACAGAATATCAATATCAATTGTTCTGTCTGAGTAAGCAGTTTCATTAGTTCTCTTGCGCCCCAGCTGATTTTCTATTCTCTGACATTCTTCTAACAGTTTTTGAGGCGGCAGACTAGTTTTAATTTCAACTACAGCATTTACAAACCAGTTTTCAGAATCCATACCCCACGGTTCTGTTTCATAAAAAGCAGACGTTCTGATCAGGTTAATGTTTTCAGCAGCGTTTAACAAACTTGTTGCCTGCTGAACATAGCCAATACGGTCACCGTAATTTGAACCTAAACTTAAATATACTATTGCCATATACAGCATTTTAGATTTTTTGCCATGCATTGTCAATATAAAAGTTTAATTGTATAGCATATTTTTTTATTATATAATCAAGCTAAAGTATGTTTATTTATCGAATATTATCAACAATTTTATTTTTAATTTCACTGCCGTTTTATGCACTAGTAAGAGCCGGCAGGGGGAAATTTTTACCGGGTTGGAAAGAAAAACTCGGGAATTTTCATGCTCCTGAGTTAGGCGATAAAGTAATTATGTTTCATGGTGTTTCTGTCGGAGAAGTAATTGCACTGGAAAATCTTATAAGAAAGACCAAAGAAACTTTTCCGGCCTACAAAATAGTAGTAACAACAGGTACAAAAACCGGACAGGAAATTGCACACAAAAAATATGATAATATTGCTGACTTTATTACATATTTTCCGTTTGATATAACTATTTGTGTAGAAGTTTTCCTAAAAAAAATTAAACCAAGTGTGGTTTTAATTGCTGAAACGGAATTATGGCCCACTTTTTCGGCTTATTGTAAAAAAAGAAACATACCGCTCTTTGTTATAAACGGAAGGATATCAGATTCAACCTTCAAAAGCTACAGTTTATTAAAAGGATTTTTCAAAGAACTTTTCAAAAATTATACAGAAGTTTTGACCCAGAGCGAAGAAGATAAAGTGAAATTCATTAAAATAGGGTCACCTGCAGAAAAAACGCATGTTATGAAAAACCTTAAATTTGATATAAAAAGAATTGATGCGGATATTAAAATCGGACAAGGCGAAAACAGAATAATAATCGCCGGAAGTACTCATAAAGGTGAAGATGAAATAATATTATCAGCTTTCAAAAAATTAAAGCTAGAATTTGCTGATATCAAATTACTCCTGGCACCACGACACCTGACAAGAGTAAATAACATTATAGAATTAGTTGAAAAAACTTCTCTGCCTTATGGTTTGAGGTCAAAAAACAATACATTTGCCGATAATGATATAATTATACTTGATACACTCGGAGAATTAAGCAAAATGTATCAGATATGCGATTTTGCTTTTATCGGCGGAAGCTTTAACAAAACCGGAGGTCATAACCCTCTCGAAGCAATTGTTTATAATAAGCCTGCCATTTCAGGGCCTTCAATTCATAACTTCAGGGATATTTACTGGATTTTATCACGCACTAAGGCTGGTAAAGTTGTAAAAACACCGCAGGAATTAACGGATTACATGCACAAACTCCTATCTGATAAAGAGTTTTATATCCAGAGCTGCAATGACTGTAAAACTGTTTTTGATTCTCAACAAGGCGCAATGGAATATGTAATTAAAGAATTAAAAAAAGTTGTCTAATATAATTAAATGATTTTTTGTACAATATTACTATATTTGGTGGATTTTTATTAAGAATTGTTAACTTTTTTGTTATAATAATTAAAGATTTCTTTTTGTTGTGCCGTACAAGAAAACATAAGGAAACAAAGCGAAAGGGAAAACGTCATGGGTATGGCAGCATCGCAGGCAAGATTTTTAGGTCTTACTGCAAGGAAAACAAACACTGAATATGAAGGACAGCAGATTAACCAGCAAAGAACAACTTTGGGTAACCAGTCTGCAAATTACTACAATCAACTTCTTGGCATGACTGTTCCTGTACCGCCGTCAGTTGCGGATTACACAAAAACAGTTTACACATTCCAGGATGGCTCATTGAGTAATTCGATTTCTTCAATGATTGCTCAGCAGGATGGAAACTATTTGATAAGTTATACCACAACTTGGACAAACAATTTCGCTGTTATTTCCTCTTCACCATCAATTTATACACAAGTAGACAACGGAGACGGCACTTTTTCTTACTTTGTCGGAGCCAAAGAATTAAGACAGCTCGGTTCAACTATAACAGCAGAAGACAGACAAAAAGACGAATATTTAAGTACTTTATCTGATGAACAAATTGCTCAATTAGAGCAGGAAGAGCAACAGTACTTATCTGAACTTAATGAAAAATACGGTAATGCGAACTGGCAGGTAAGGTATGTTAAAAATACTTCCACAAATACGTGGTCACCATACTTTGTAAAACAGGAAGTTCTTGATAGTGCTATATATAATGAAAATGGAACATCTCAAAGTAATATTCCAACTTATACAGTAGGTTCAGCTGTTGAAACTGAAGAAATTAAAGGCGTAACAGCAAGACTTGAACAAGACAGCACCGGACGTATTATTAATATTACACTTAAGCCAGGTGAAGCTGATGAGGTAACTTATGCAGTTACAACAAATACTGTCACTGATCAGGCTGCTTACGAAGATGCTTCAAATCAATATGAATACGATAAATACGAATATGATCAAGCTATTCAAAATATTAACGCTAAGATTGAAATAATACAGGCTGAAGATAAAAATCTTGAATTACGACTTAAACAATTAGATACAGAACAGGATGCTATTCAGACAGAAATGGATGCAGTACAAAAAGTTATAGAAAAGAATACTGAATCTACATTCAAAACATTCGGTTAATTAATATTAGCGCATATGAGAGTAAGTTAATAAGTCGAAAATTTCAATATATATGACTTTGCTGACTTATTTAGATATTAATTTACTTTCCTCTCAGATAAAAATTTTGTTTCCTTAATCTTACGACTTTTAACCCGAAAGTCGTTTTTTATTATTCTGATTGAATTGTTAAATTCATAAATTCAATATCATCATAGTCAATATAAGCAGTCTGTTTTAAATTGTGTCCTGTTTTAATTGTAATTTCGTTCAACTGTCCCGGACGTAGCAAATGATTAGGGATTTTAATTCTCTGTCCGTCACCGTTAAGTTGAATTTCCGCAATTTTAGAACCGTTAAAATACACTTCTGGCGCACTAGAAAAAGAATTTACGATTGAATTTTGTTTCATTTTACGCGCAAGTAAAGTATCAATTCCTATTATTGAACCAATTACAAGATAATTCTTTTTTGAAAGTGCGCTTGCTGCAATCCTAAATGTTTTCGAGTAAAACGGACCGATTGATTTTCCTTTAAATTCACTTGAATTTGCTGAAGTTTCCGAATAGTTGTCATCGCCTAAATGAAACATTTCAGATGAAATTATAACATCTTGAATGTTGCTCTTTTCAATTCCTACAACAATTGGTTTTGCAGCTGTTTTCGCATCTATAGTCAGTGAAAATGGTCTATACCCTTCTTTTTCTACAGACATAATAGTCGGATTTTTTATATTTGCATCAAGACTGAAAGCCCCTGCACTATCCGAAAAAGTTGTATAATTTTCTTTTGGTAAACTAACTTTTGCACCAGATACCGGCAAATTCGTAGCATTATCCACTACTCTACTAAAATTTCCAGCACCTGTTTTAGAAACACCACCTTCCATTACTGCTGAATAAACATGCACAGTCGAAAATAAAAATATTAAAATACAAATAATTATTTGCTTCATAAACCCTCTTTAACGTTTTACAGGCATATTTTAAATTTTTAAAAGAAAAATTTAATCAGTCAAAAAATAAATAAATTAGCTATTAAAAAAAATTTTTAAAATTTATTTGATATTTGAAATTTTTTTGCTAAAATAAAATTGTAACTAATTTATAATACGCCGAAGTGATGAAATTGGTAGACGTGCTAGACTCAAAATCTTGTGTGGGCAACCACGTGCCGGTTCGAGTCCGGCCTTCGGCAAATAAAAGAGATATTCATAGGGATATCTCTTTTATTTAAATATCAATTATATTGTACAATCAAAAAACTCTATTAATATCTGGGATAATTCTTTGATATTTGCCAGTTATTTGAAGACAAATAACTCCACAAAACATCCCTCTGCATGAAACCTTGCAATCACTCTTGTAAAGTTCGTCACTAAGGCTGGTTCCGTAAACCCACAAGCCAGGATGAGAAATATCATGTATATTCTTTTCTATAAAAGAACCTTTTATCAAAGTTAGAAGAAAAATATCTTTTCCATACGCATTTGATCTGCCTTTGCCATTAGTATCTATATAAAAATGCGCATGACCTGGCTGCCTCTGGAATGCAAGTAATACACCATCGGATAACTTCAGTTTATAATATTCAGATTCTTCAATTCGCAGATGAATATCACCATTAAGGTAGTAAATTATACTATCATCATTCCAACATTCTCTTGACGCTGTATCTCCACAATTCTCTGTTATATTTAAATAAGGCAAAAAATAAATTGGTATTCAAATCCCAATCCCAATTTTCAATGTCGCCATATTCAAGCTCAGACATCTTATATGCTTGACTTAATACAGAATAAGCTTTTTTAAAACGATTTACTGATTCTATCATTCTGTTATACGATATTAAAGAAGGCAGTGTCATTGCTGCCAATTGTTAGTAAAAAAGTCAAGCTAAATTTGTTTCAGCATCTAGCTGCAATAATCTAAATAAGTTTATATGACTATTTGTTATATTCCACTCTAAATTTGCGCAGTTCTTGCTCTTTTTTTTGATAAGTTTGATTTTATAAATGACTGAAGAAAAACAGATATAAATATCAAACACATTCCCAAATAAAAAGAGATACCTAATTCCTTACCTTCACCAAGAAACAAAATAGCAAGTAAAATTCCGTATAGTGGTTCAAAATTTCCGTACAAACTTACAGTAAAAGCAGAAAGAGTACGCAAAACCTGAAGCTGTAAAATATAAAGCCCTATCGTACAGAAGAAAGAAAGTATAAAAATATAAGTAAAATTCATTAATGAAGGTAGAATAAATCCTGCACGTGAAATAATCATATAAACAATCAAAATAATTGAAACAAAAATACTGCCCCCTAAAAGCTCATAAAACAGCATACTTTTGGAAGTTTTTTGTTCGCTCATAACCATAACCTTATTATATATTGTGTAAATAGCAATCAACAAAGCAGAAATTATCCCAAGAACGATTCCTGCACGAAAATGAGTATCTATATGAAAAATTAAACTTATACCTGCAACTGCAATTAGGCTACACATTATGTTACCAGTAGAAAAAGATTTTTTCATCAATACAGGCTCAAGTATTGCTGTAAAAAATCCTTCAAGAGAATAACAAACAACACCTACTGCAACATTTGAATACTTGATACTCGCAAAGAAAAATAAAAAATGCAAACCAAGAAGCATACCTAAAACAGCTATTTTAAAAATATCTTTTATATTTTCACGCGGAAATTTATTCGTAAAAAACAAAATAATATAAAAAATGATAATTGCAAACACAAATCGATACCATACCAGAAAAATTGCATTTAAAGATATTAACTTTCCAAGTATTCCAGTCAATCCGGCAAGGACAACTGAAACATGAAGTTTTAAATACTCTTTGTTTTTCATAGTAACATTATGCATTTTATCAACAAAAATAACAAATTACTTCTGCACTAATTCATTATACAAATTGAGATAAACAGCAGAACTGCGTTTCCAGGAAAAATCTGCTTCCATGGCGGATTTTCGCATTGCATTAAATGTATACTTATCCTGATAAACACCTAAAGAGCAATAAACAGCTTGCATCATATCCCATCCAGAATATCCCCAGAATTTGAAGCCGGTAGAATCATTCAGTGGATAACCGGTTACAGTATCCTCAAGACCGCCTGTAGCTCTCACAACAGGTAAAGATCCGTAACGCATTGCAATTAACTGACTCAATCCACAAGGTTCAAACTTTGAAGGCATAATATAAAAATCACTTCCCGCATAAATAAGATTTGCAAGGTCTGTACAGTAACCAATGTATGCGCGAATGTTAGATGAATTGTTTGAAAGCCATATCAAAAGATTTTCATAATCCTTTTCCCCGCTGCCCAAAAATATAAAGTCAGCATTTAAACTTTTTAATTCATTTTCACTCTGTCGTATTAAATCAATTCCTTTCTGTCCTACAAGACGTGACACCATAGCATATAATGGTCTTTCTGGATTATATTTAAGCCCAAATTCTTTATAGACTTTTTTCTTGTTTTCCTCTTTATTCTGTAATGAGTTTATATCATATCTTTTTGCAATTATTTTATCAGTTTTTGGATTGAACACATCATAGTCGATTCCATTCAAAATTCCTTTAAGTTTTCCCTGATTCATACGCAGCGTATAATCCATCCCTTCGCCGTATTCACCAGTGAGAATTTCTTTTGCATAAGTCGGGGAAACTGCTATAATTTTATCAGAATAATTTATTGCACCCTTCATCCAGTTGACTTTGCCGTAATGTTCAACACCCCACTCGTTATATACTATGTCTTTTCTCATATTTGCAAAATCAAGCACATCATCAAACCAAACTCCCTGGTAGGCCAAATTATGAATTTGAAATACACATTTTGTATGTTTCCAGAATTCATCAAATCTGTAATTGCTATGTAGATATACAGGTATCATAGCAGTATGCCAGTCATTTGCATGAATTATATCAGCACGAAAATTCAACAATTTAGCATACTCTAAAACGGCTAACGAAAATGCAATATATCTTTCATGTTCGTACTTAGGATCAAGCCATTTTGGGTACACTTCTTTAAAGAATGTAAAATACCAATCATTATGAATAAAAAACACATTAATATTAGTTCCAGGCTGCTTACACATAAAAAGACGGAATTTATGTCCCGTACCGTTAAAAGTTAACCAGAGAGCAGAATTTTCAAGCTCTTTTATTTTCCACTTATCAACATCAATACAACCATGCATAGGAGTAAAAATAGCTATTTGAGCGTCTTTTTCTATATATTTCGGCAGACTCCCGACAACGTCAGCCAATCCACCTGCCTTAGAAAAAGGTGCAACCTCTGCTGATACAAATAAAATTTTCATTATCCTACGCCTCCTTCATAAGTATATCCATCAAGCAAAATACCTGCTTGCTCTAACGTAATCTCATCATCTTCTACAGGTATGTAATGATTTGGATCAGTATCAAAGTTAAAGTTTACTCCATATTTTTTTGCGATATATGCGGCATGACTTATACAAATATCTGCTTTTTCATATTGCTTTTTAAACATCATTACCTTATACATATTATATTTGAACAGCATCAATAAATATTCACTCGTAATATTATTCTTTTCAAGTTGAATTAAAGAGTTATTTGTTATACCATAAGCAACTTCATACTTATTTTGTTTTAAGTGAAGTTCACTCATAGCATACCAAGCAATATACAAAAGTGTCGTCATACCATTTTGGTTTGTTGTTTTTATTATAGTATAAATTATTGCTTCTGCTTTTTTATAAGAACCAAGCTCCATATAAGCATAGCCGATCATCAAATCCGAGAATAATTCAAGCTGATGGAGCTTTAACTCTTTTGCAGCAATTTTAGCTTTATAAATATTTTCTGCAAATAATTTATAGTCACCGTTAAACGAAACAAATGCGTTTATAATATTAAAGATAACAGGTCCGAAACGGTCATTATCTGAAATTTGGAAATTCATATCAGGAAGTTTTCTTCCATGTATAAGTTCCTGCAATACAATAAACAAATCATAAGACTTTGGTATAAAATTCAAATCTCCTCTTAGTATTCGCAAAAACTCATCAACATTTCCAACAAGCAAAAGAACATTAGCGAGCGCAATATACCCAGCAGAGTCAGTGATTAATGAATTAAAATCATCTTCTGACATATAATCAGGTTTCAATGACAAGATAGTAGTGTTATTTAAAATATTGAAAACCTTATAGCCGATATCAAGACAGTCAGCAAGAGCTCCTATATTAAATAAAATCTGAATATGAATTACTGACATCAAAAAGAAATAATTATTAAAATTCGGGTCACTCGGCGAAAGAGAAGCTGGCGGAAGAAGAGATAAAACTTTGTGAGTCAGCTCCAGTGCATGATTATAGTTTCCGCTTATCAGTGAACCATTAATCATTTTATTACATAAAAGAATTATTTTATCGGTGTCAGCATTTTTTTCAAGATTTATTAGTGTTGCTGCCGCTATTTCCGAAGTCTTTTCTGGAACATAATCATACAGGTTATTTGAAATACTTTCATACAAATTTATCTTATAATTTTCGATATTTTCAACCTGTTCTGGATCATCATTCATATCAAGAATTTGTAAAATTTTATCTGCACAGTTCAGATATGAACTGAAATCACCAAGTGATAAATTTATATCAGCAAGTTGCTCCCATTGCAAACGTTCATTTTCTCTATCATCCAGCAAACCATACAAATAGGCCTTTACAGGACTTGGCATATTATCTATAAAGACCTTGGAAAATAGTTCTTCTGCAACATCTTTCAAATAAATCTTACTAATTGTAGTAAGCAAATTATCTCTTAATAGGTTGTAATTCGGAAAATAGATACAGTTATTATATTCATACAAAAATCCCATATTTGAAAGTTTTTCAATTAAATCTGTATAATTTTCAAATTCAAGACTTTTAACTGTTTCCATATCAATTCTTGTGCCAAGAAGCACCACTGATGTTAAAAACTTCATTGAAGCCTCATCATCCTGCAAAAGATTCAATCTTCGAGCAACAAGCTTATCCAAACTTGACGGAATAATAATAGTTTTTGGATCAATCATTTCAATACTGTCATCATCAGCTGCGTATACACCGGATTCAATCAAATATTGAATTGCAATATCAATAAACAAACTGCTGCCGCAAGCATATTTAGCAACTCTTTGAAAATAAAAATTGTTAAGAATATTTCTATAGTATATTTTATTTTCTTCAATAAGTTTCTCAAATGATGTAGGTTTAAGCGTAATTTCAGTATAATAAGGCTTGCTTAACAGAAAATGACAATCTCTGTGAAGTGAGAAAGATTTATCATAAGAAATTAAAAAACTGATATCAAGCTGTTCAAAAGCTTCAAACAAATATTTCAAAACATCGTAAGAACTTGAGTCAATCCTATCAAAGTCCTCTATAAATATAAGTGTTTTGGGTATTATCTGCAGCAACGTCAGAAAAATATCAAAATAAATATATCTTGTATCTTCAGTATTTTCATCATTCCGTTTATGAAGTGTAATCAAATCCCTTATCAAACCATCAGGATCAACAGAAGCAAACATTGTAAAATCATTCTGTGAAAATAATTTTTGTGAAACAGTATATTCAAAAATTGCAGAAACAAGATCTCTGAAAAAAGAATATGGAGAATATTTCATTTCATCATAACATGTTACTGTTATAATATTATTAAATTGTCCTGTTTCTGCTGCCGCATTCAAAACTTTAAGCGTATAAGGCTTGTACATTTCAGCAGTCCTAATAGCCATAATGCCTTTTGGAATGGCCTGAAATTTATTAATTATATGATACAAAACATCAATATTTTCTGTACGTATAAATTCACAGTTAATTTCATCAAAATTTATTGTTTCAATATCATAAATTGCATCCGAATCAGTAGGAGATTGAAGATTATTTAAAGCATCACCGTCAAGTTTATCCTGTTCTATAAGCATATTCTGCACGAAGTTAGGTATTTCAATTTCCTGTTCTTCATCATCCTGCGGATACTCAACAGTTACGAATTCCCTCAAATCAACCTCGTAAAACATAACCATTTCATCATTAACCATAACTGAATTTAACGGAGATACTTTATAATCACCACTAATTGAATCACAAACATGATCATCAGTTAAAACCTGAAAAGTATTTAGAATTTTGTCCTCTTTATTCTTTGCGTTTTGATTTAAAAGGTTTATGTTATAGCCGGAATCAATATTATTCGGGTCATCTTCAATATTTCTTTTAAGCAAAAACATATTGCAGCGGACAGTAGCATTTTTTTTACGGGTAAGTTTACAATTCATTGCAGTAATAAGGTTTAAAAGATCAATTGCAGCTTTAACAGCTGTTGAAGCAGAACTGTTGAATGTATAATCCTTATCACATCTTATTACATAAGTTTTGCCTATTAACTGCCTTCTGAGACCTATTGATTTTGCATAATCATTAATAACTTTATCAATATTAATTTTAAATTTATTAAGAAGTTTAGCCGAACCTAGATAATCTTTCATATCGTTCATATTCGGGAAATCAATTGTAAGCAACACAAAATCATCCGTATTGGATTCATTCATTATAACGCTTTTTTCTGTATCAAACCCGCATTTTCTACATTTCTTAGTAATTGTTTGATTTATCTTTCCGCAGTTATGACATTTTGTAATAATAACATATCCGCATTTTTTGCAGGCATTAGTTGCATTAATAGTTTTACAAATAGGACAGGTCAACTTGAGCACCTTTTTGCAATTAGGGCAAACCAATGCTTTATCGTCAATCTCTAAACCACATTTCGGACATTCCATAGTTGTATTATATCACGCATAAGTATCGTATACAAGGGAGCTGTCTCATATAAAAAGAGTATTATTTAGCTATATTTTATTCCAGCTTCCTTCATTCTTTTGATACATTCTCTTATGGTATCAGCATCTTTCGTCAAAGCAACACGGAAATAACCTTCGCCATATTTTCCATAACCGTTGCCAGGTGGAACAACAACATGAGCTTTCTCAAGCATAATAGTAACAAATTCTTCTGATGTCATCCCTTTTGGCACCGGAAGCCATAGATAAAAAGTTGCCTTTGAAGGTCTAACATCCCACCCCAGTTCTCTAAAACCTTCTTCGGCAGTATCTCTGCGTTCTTGATACATTTTGTTCAAATTTTCAATATATTTCGAATCCACACTGAAAGCTGCTGCCGCCGCATCCTGTATAGCCTTAAAAGTGCCGGAATCAATATTGTTCTTAATTGTTCCCAATGCCTTGACAGCATCAGCATTTCCACAGACAAAACCAACCCTCCAGCCGGTCATATTATAAGATTTTGAATGAGAGTAGAATTCCAACGCTATATCTCTTGCCCCATCGATCTGAAGAACAGACGGCGCTTTGTAACCGTCATAAGTCATCTCTGAATATGCCATGTCAGAGCAAAGCAAAATATCATATTTTTTACAATACTCAACTGCCTTTTTATAAAATTCTAAATCAACAACAGCACCTGTGGGGTTATTGGGATAATTCAAAAACATAATTTTCGATTTTTTAGCAATATCTTCGGGGATTTTGTCAAAATCGGGCAGATAATCATTTTCTTCCAAAATCGGCATATGATACGGTGTGCCACCGGCGAATATTGTTGCGTTATGATAAACAGGATAACCAGGATCCGGCACAAGCGTATAGTCTCCTTTATCCACAAACGCAAAGAATACATGAGCTATAGCTTCTTTGGAACCTATATTAGCAAGTATTTCCTTATCAGGATTGAGCTCAACGCCAAAACGTTGTTTCATCCACTCGCAGGCAGCTTTTCTGAACTTTTCAGTACCATTATAAGGTGGATAATCATGATTTTTCGGATTATCAATTGCTCTGTGCATTTCCTCAACAATTGGCGGAAGTGTTGGAGTATCAGGGTCACCTATGCCCAAACTTATAACATCAAATCCCTTTGCTTTTGCCTGTGCAATTTTCCTATCAATTTCCGCGAAGAGATACGGCGGGATTTGCTCTAAACGTTCAGAAATTTTCATAACTTCTCCTTAACTTAAATACTTTGCTAACCTTTAATTTCATGGTATCATAAATATAAAGGGAAAACAATGAGTATTATAGCTGACAATAATGAATTTCAAAATAACACAATAATGGAAAAGAAAAAACACTCAGTAATAAAACCTGAATGTTCTGATAATGACAGAAATTTCGAAAACTCAATTCGTCCAAAATCTTTTGAGAGTTACATAGGTCAGACAGCACTTAAAGAAACCTTAAAAATATCAATTGCAGCAGCTAAAAAACGCGGACTGCCGCTTGATCACCTGCTTTTCTACGGACCGCCCGGGCTTGGAAAAACCACACTTGCCGGAGTTATTGCGGAACAGATGGGAGTTGATATAAAAATTACATCAGCTCCTGCTCTTGAACGGCCAAGAGATATTATCGGAATTTTAATGTCTTTAAAGGGCGGAGAAATATTATTTATAGATGAAATCCATAGACTGAATAAAGTTGCGGAGGAAATTCTCTATCCAGCTATGGAAGATTTTTTCCTTGACATGACAACAGGAAAAAGCCAAACTGTAAAAACACTAAGGATTCCGCTTCCAAAATTTACACTGATTGGTGCAACAACAAAAGCAGGAGAACTTTCTGGCCCTTTAAGAGATCGCTTTGGCATTATACACAGGTTGGAATTCTATACAGAAGAAGAACTCGCCAGAGTTATTACAAGAACAGCCGGAATTTTAAATATAGAAATAACTGAAGAAGGCGCAAAAGCAATTGCAAAACGTTCAAGAGGCACTCCGAGAATTGCAAACAGACTTGTAAAGCGTGTATCTGATTATGCACTTGTAAAACATGACGGGAAAATAACTAAAGATATTGCAAATAAGTCACTGGATATTTTAAAAATAGATAACTTTGGACTTGACAACACTGATAGAAGTCTTTTAAAGTTAATTATTGAAAAATATGACGGAGGACCGGTAGGAATTGAAACAATTGCAGCTGCTATAGGCGAAGACGTCAGAACAATTGAAGATGTATGTGAACCATTTTTGCTTCAATCCGGATTATTGCAAAGAACACCACGAGGACGTAAAATTTCACCTGCAGCCTACAGACATCTGGGATACAAAAATGGCGAAATAAATGAGCAGCAATGCCTGTTTTAAAATAAAAAACTCCGGTTATACCGGAGTTTTTTACAAATTCTAACAAATAATTATTATTTTTTATTGCCATAACGTTTATTAAATCTTTCAACACGTCCTTCAGAGTCAAGTATTTTCTGCTGGCCTGTATAGAACGGATGACAGTTATTGCAGATTTCAACCGTAATATTATCGTTTATAGAACCTGTTTCAATCTCGTTACCGCAAACACACTTAATTACTGTTTTCTTATAATCTGGATGGATTCCCTGTTTCATTTTTTACCTCTTTCTTTTCTCAAGATTCCAAACTTGATTTAATTATTATTTCGACTAATTATATAATACAACAGAAATAAAAAAGTGCAACAATATAAAATCTCATGCATTTGCCTGATGTTAAAATTTCTTAACTTTGCCATAATTACAAAGTTAAATGTTATTGAAATTTTATAGGTGAAAGTAAGTAATGAATCTGCACGAACAATGTCTATTGAGATATCTGCAAAACCCCGATGAATTAAGCTATTCAACAGAAATACTAAAACTAAATAATTTTATACTTGAGAAGCAATTTATTCTTAAAAATATACACAATAATGAATTTTCTGGCTCTATGCATAATATCGGACGCTGAATTGTTGAAAAGCTGAAGAAATAAAGATAATAAGTATAAAAATTTTTCATTTGCCAAATATTCTTTATTCAGCTATACTGAATAACAGATAAAGAATAAGACATAAGGTTATGTTTAAAAAAATATCATATGCATTAGGAATAGCTTTTTTTGCAGTATTTGCATTTTTAATATTAAAAAACGCAAATTTGAGTACATTTGTGGACTCAATTGAAAACAGAACTTTCGATTTACGACAGAGCATTCTTATTAATCAAGGAGCCAAAAAAGCCAGCAACGATATTGTAATTGCCGCAATTGACGATGCAACTTACGAGTATATTCTCGACAACTACGGAGAATGGCCGCTATCACGCGATATTTACGCGAAAATCGTAAATTATCTTGAAAAACAAAATCCAAAGGCAATTGTCTTTGATCTTATGTTTGTCAAGTCATTGAAAAGCCAAAATAAAGCAGATGAAGCACTTATCAATATTTTTAAAAAATATAATAACGTGTTCACATCAATGAATTTTGATAACCAGTCAAAAGACCTGCGCACACCTCCTGATTTACCGGAAAAACTTACTCTTAATATTATAAATAATTCAAACAATGACTTTAGCAAACTATCCTTTACAAATTGTCGAACAATTCTTGAAGGAATACTAAATTCAACATCAAATGTAGGAATAATTAATGTCTCACGCTCTGATGACGGTATATTAAGAAAAATGCCGCTGGTTGTAAAATATAACGGCGAATTCTATCCGCAGCTTGCATTGAAAGCTGGTTTGTATTTTTTGGGAGAAAAGCAAGATACATATGAAATTACAAAAGACTCGGAGTTTAAAATAGGACACCGCAAAATTTATCTGGACGATGACGGCAGTGTTATACTGAACTGGTACGGACCGGCAGGAACATACACTTATATCCCGTTATACAGACTTATTAAAGCAGTAAACGGCGAACCAACGGAACTTAATTTTAATTTTTCGGATAAAATAGTTTATTTCGGGACAACAGCAGCAAGTCTGTATGACATAAAAACAGTTCCTGCCGGAAAAATTTATCCTGGAGTAGAAGTTCAGGCAACATTTGTTAATAATATAATAGATAACAATTTTATAAAAAAAGTTAACCGCGGATACACAATTGTTTTAAGCATTCTTCTTGCACTTTTAATAGCTTCAGTCGTTACAAGAGTGAATTCAGCATTTAACGCTTCACTTATGTCAGTTTCAATTTACTTAATTTATCTTCTGGTATCATATTATGCAATGAAATATGAAAACTTATGGCTTGAAGTTGTATATCCTTTAATATTTTCAATTGTTGCGTTTACCTGCGCATATATCATCAAATATCTTATTAAATCGCGTGATTTTGAGCAGCAATATATACTTGCAACAACTGATGGTCTGACGGATTTATACAATCACAGATATTTTCAGGAACAAATCAGAATGCAGATTGCACAATCCAAACGATACAGCAGCAGATTTTCGCTGATAATTATTGATATTGACTTCTTTAAGAAGTTTAATGACACATTCGGACACCAATCCGGAGATACGGTTTTAAGACAGGTAGCACAGACTCTGAAAAAAAACGTAAGAGCAACAGATATTGTCTGCAGATACGGTGGCGAAGAAATGAGTATTCTGCTGCCGAATACCGACAAAGAAGAGGCATTATCCACTGCACGCAAAATCTGTGAAAGAGTTGCCAGTAAAAAATTCAGGCTTTCAGGTGACAAAGAAACCCACGTTACAATAAGCCTCGGAGTTGCAACATTCCCCCTCGACGGTGAAACTGCAGCATCAATAATTGAAGCTGCCGATAAACGGCTGTATAACGCAAAAAATAACGGAAGAAATCAAGTCGGTGATATTTAGTCGTGACTAAAACAAATCCGTCTTTTTTATTTCTTATACAAAAATATTCCGAGTCTATAACCCCAAATTGATACCCTGAATTTTTCCAATTTTTTAATTTTATTCCTCATGGCATCTAATGAAGCTTCATAATTTCCCTTTACAGGATGATAAATTTTATTGTCAGGATTTTCAAAAATACGATCTTCATTTAAATCATAATTAGGAAGAAATCTTAACGGTTCATTTAACTTTGCAGCGGAAAATCCGTTATTCAACAACTCTGTAGGAACAAAAAGTTCACAATGAATCCATCTGTTTTTCTTGTTAGCAGAAACTTGCGAAAATACTTCCGCTATCTCAAGTCTCCTTTTAAAGAGAAAATCAATTGCCGTAGAACTAAGACGCACAATTGGGAAAAAAGATCCATAGAGTTGAACTTTTTTATAAATCCAATCAGTTTTCTTAACCCAGTACCACTGCGAATTAGCATTAACTTTATCAGTTCCTGTTATAATCAAGTCGGAATTTAAACCGTTGTATCTGTTGAAAAAAGGTTGATAGGAATTTCCGTTACAAAAAACATCATATTCTAATTGCCAGTAATAATCGTACTCAGGGAAATATTTTTTCACAGCAAAAAACATATAGTCTGCACAATACCACATTATCTCTGCAAAAGATTTATTTTTATTCCTTTTAGCATAATAAGGAAGCCCTAAAGAATTAAAAATTTTTTCATTAAACAGAAAGCACTTAATATTTTTGACATGTCCGCCGAAAAAATCTAAACACTGAATCGGATTATCAAAATTTCCTGTTAAAATATTTTTATTATTATCAACAAAAAGAATACAATCAAAATCAACAGAATTTTTCAATTTTAAAAATTCAGAAATAACACCTTGGCTTATAATATGTGTTCTCATAAAAACTAGAGTTTTAGCCATAAACGTATATCCTTAAAAATTAAATTACTGGCACATCAACAGGATCAACAAGTATGACATTTAAAACCTCGCCTTTATTGAGATTAACGTCTTTTCCTTTTCTTATCATATCAGCAAAAAAGTCGTAAACATAATAAGCACCTCCGCCAATAGCACCGCCTATTGCAGCTATACCTGTCATTAATTGATCAGCAATAATTACATCATCAAAAACATCTCCACCCCATTCTGTTGCATTTACAGTCATTTCTTTTGTCCTTTTCCAGTTTTCTTTCAAGGCATCAGAATACCCGCGGGAAGTTGTAATGCCACCATCATAAGTCAAATCAGATCTTCCGACAATTGAAAATGTCAACGGAAGCTGTCTGCCGTTAGGTGTTACAACATGATCAAAATCCAGATATAGAATTGAGCCTTTAGACATACGTTTTGCTGGTTCAATACGCTTTACAGTTCCTCTGACAAGCGACCCCATCGGTAAAATAACATCCGAATCTGCTGTCTGATCTGTCATCATTATTGCAGTAAATTCATTTCCTTGACTATCTGTTATTGTAGACAAAGGATTCATAAGCTGAAGTGAAAATTTTGTTCCAGCTGGAATTCTTTTTGTCTTTGCATTGGCACTGAAAGGTGCTGCAGAAACAGTTTGTGCAAATAAAAAAAGTGATAAAATTATAGTAAAAAATTTCATGGTATCCTCTCCCTTGTTTTCTATATTTTATAAAAGTTTTAACAATTTTGCAATATCTCAGAAAAGTTTTATAATACAGTTATGTCCAAAATTGAAAAAATAGAAGAATTACAACAAATCTTAAAAGATGATAAAACTAATTTTCAGGCACGACGAGAACTTGCTGTACTTCTTCTTGATACAGGATATCCGGAAGAAGCAAGACAGCATTTTCTGTACTTATCAAAAATTTTTGAAGAAGACAGCAGAATTTTTTACAACCTAGGTATTACATACGAAAAGTTAAAAGATCTAAATAAAGCTGAAGAAGCTTATAAAAAATCAATAGAGCTTGCACCTGATGAAATTGATGCATATTACAACCTTGGACTCGTATATATTGATAAAAAAATGTATGAAAAAGCTGTTGACTGCTTTGAAAAAGTATTAGAAAAGGATAATCAAGATTCAAATTCATACTTTTCAATAGGTTTATGCTACTTTAAAGAAGGGAAAATTGACGGGGCAAAATATTATTTTCAAAGGACAATTGATATAAATGATGAAGATATTTACGCACACTTTTATATCGGAAATATTCTGAAAGATGAGGGGGATAATGATGGTGCAAGAAAAAAATTTGAAAAGGTGTTGGAACTATCTCCTGATTACAGCTGGGCATATTTTAATCTTGCCTCAATTGATTATGACGAAGGTAACTTGGGTGGTGCCGCACAAAATCTTGAAAAAACAATTGAATTAAATCCTAAAGATATTGACGCCTATAAAATTTATGCAAAAATTTTGACAAAAGAAAATGAACTTGATAAGGCTGTCGAAGTTATGGAAAATGCAATAGAAAACTGTGGTTCAAACGGTGATTTATACTACATTCTTGCACAAATTCAAAAACTAAAAAAAGACAAAGGAAAATATGTAAAATCACTTAACAATGCTTTAAAATTCAATACAAGCCTTTCTGTTGCACCAAAGCTTGTAAAAAAGGAACTGGATAATTTCCTTAAATAAAAGACCGCCTAAAAGGCGGTCTTTTAAATTATTAGTCAGGCATTGGGACGCGTCCATTAAGAATATCGTTAATTGGTATTCGTTTTGGAACCATATTACCGTCTTTATCCGGAACCATATTGTTTGGATCTTCAACATAGCCGACTCCATTACTATCGACTTTGACTAGAATCCTATCTCCGCCTTTTCTCTGGAAGTAGTATTCTTC
The DNA here is from genome assembly GCA_944326015.1 of Candidatus Gastranaerophilales bacterium. Lineage (GTDB taxonomy): Bacteria > Cyanobacteriota > Vampirovibrionia > Gastranaerophilales > Gastranaerophilaceae > Stercorousia. The sequence goes on along the minus strand of CALVCJ010000012.1, from coordinate 15,507 downwards.
TTGAGGATCTAACATTCCGGCATTAAAACTTATTTCACCTTTTCTGTTATTAGCTGTGGAATCATTTGTGATAAGTTTATTATTTCCAACAATATCCTGAAAATCATAGCACTTATCATAGAGCAAATCATTTCGATAGAAGTAGTAATTTTCACCACCAATTGTAAACTTCGCATCACTCCTCCACATACTGTTTTCATAATCAGGTTCAATAAGAACATTATTATTAGCACTTCTCAGGAATGAATTATTAGCATAGTTTGTTCCTTGCGGGTTGACCATATTATTTTTAGCAAGACGTATTAATGCTTCATCCAAGCGTCTAACCGTCTTTGCAGACATATTACCATTTGAATTTTCAAGAGCATTTATGAGATTTGTAATATTTTTATAATCCTGAGAATTTTTTATCTGAGTAGTATCAGGAATAGCACTCATCAAACCGTCAAGTGCCGGTTTTATTGAATCATAAGTTTTATAACCGCCTTCGGAATATAGAACTTCAAGTAATCCGTTATCACCGGTTAGACTTCCGTTTTCAGTACCAATTTGCAGATAAGTCTGCCATGCGGAATTTCTATCTGACAATCTGCCTACTACAGCTTTAGCTGCTGCAGGGTCACTAAGATCCGCTATAAGCTGTGTTGCATCTCTGTTCATATCACTTCGAACAAATGGACTTTTATGCTCTTTGTGATAATTTTTATCAACTTCTTCTTCAATAGTTTTTACATTTTGATCCAGAAAAGTTTTTATTTTTTCGCTGTCTTTAGATGTTAAATCAGCTACTTTTCCATTTTCGTAATTTACCTGTTTTAATGTAATTCCGTCATCTGTAATATTCATCTGGAAATGTCTTACTCCTGAACGGTCAGAGTAAATATTATTTTCTGGATCAACAAGTTTCAAATTCTGATATCTTCTTTGTGCAACACCATCAGGACCTTTTGTACCATATGCATCAGGAAGGGCTATTGCAATTTCTTTAGGCACGCCATTTCCGTCATAGGCTGCACGTTTTGGAATAACAACATCTGTATTCCAGGTATTATCTTTTGTGAGTCTCTGAGTTGAACCTGTTTCATCAATTGTAACTTTCTTACCGGCCTTTTCAAATACTTCTTTAAATTGAGGTTTATCTTGTACTTCAGGTTCTTCAGTAACGTCCGTTAATTGCTGGTCAACCGCCTCATCTGACTGCGTCTTATTATTCGTAACCTCTATCCAGTTATCATTCTCATCTTTTTCCAATAATATCGTTTTTCCGTCTAAATAAGTACACTGCAGGATTGTTTTTCCATTTTGACTAAACATTTCTTCTTTAACAATTCCTTCATTTTTGGCAATTAACTTATCACCTTCATAAGTTACTGTTACAGCTCCGGGCTCGCTATAATCCTTGGTAATTCTGCCAAATCCAGGCTCATCATTAATTGTCTTTATAACAGTTTGACCGTCCGAAGCCAGTTCAGTTGTATAAGTATTATTGCCTCTTACAACTACAGACTTAGTTTTTACATTATCTTTATTATAAAAATCTGTTGTATTTTCATCGACTTGTACCGGATAAGAACCTTCACTAGAAAGCTCTGTTTCCATAATTTTTTGTAAAGCCTTATTCACTGACTTTCTTTCTGAACGGCTCAAATCAAGCCCCATACTTTTCAATTCTTTTTTAGACAATTCGCCGTTGTCATTCTTATCAAATTCCTCTATTAATTTTTCTATATCAGAAGAATAAACATAAGAAGATTCTGATAAACCTTTTCCTTTGAAATAGTCGAACAGTGCCTTATTGGTCTTTTCAAGATCTGACATTTTAACCCCTTTAGTGCTAAAAGTCTGACCTTGCCCTGTAACTCCGTTGGTTGGATTAATCTCTGTCATCTTTTTAACCTTTCTTTCATTTTCTTTTTCCCGGAGAGACTATCACAATACCTGAAAAATGCTCCCCCCCGGGACTACGGGAGTGTTCAGGTTCATTCGTTTGTAAAAATTTTCTACACTACTATACTACTTACGTCATATGTTTATAAAAACTTTAATAAAGTTTAGAAAATGTTAATAAATGTTAAGAATAAGGATTATATTTTTATGTTAATATAAGAACTATATTGAAATATATGTGAGGAATTATTTTTATGAAAATGTCAAAAATGTTTGTTCAAACCCTTAGAGAATACCCCTCCGATGCAGAGGTTATCTCTCATAAAATGCTTGGCAGAGCAGGATATATAAAAAAACTTGCACCAGGAATATATACATTTATGCCTTTGATGTGGAGAGTTCTTAAAAAAATTGAAAATATTGTAAGAGAAGAAATGGATAATGCAGGAGCGCAGGAACTTTTAATGCCGTTTGTTCAGCCAAAAGAACTCTGGGAAGAATCAGGCAGATGGGAAGTATACGGACGTGAATTAATGCGTCTTAAAGATCGGCATGACAGAGATATGTGTCTCGGACCTACGCATGAAGAAATTATAACATCTGTTGCAAGAGATGTATTGAAGTCTTACAAACAACTACCAGTTAATTTATATCAGATACAGTCTAAATTCCGCGATGAAATAAGACCGAGATATGGTCTTTTGAGAGGGCGCGAATTCATAATGAAAGACGCTTATAGCTTTGATCTTGATGAAACAGGACTTGACAGGGAATACCAAAATATGGCATGTGCTTACAAAAAGATTTTTGACAGATGCGGACTGAAAACCAAAATGGTTCAATCGGATTCCGGTGCAATCGGTGGAAGCGTTTCACACGAATTTATGGTAATTACAGATACAGATGCCGGAGAAAATGATGTATTCTACTGTAATAATTGCGACTACTCTGCAAACTCTAATCACGCAGTATCAAATCTTGTGGATACAGTGATTGACGGTAAAGATTACTTTAAAGAAACAAAGATTATTGATACGCCAAGTACTCACTCAATTGAAGAGTTAAGCAGATTTTTGAATATACCTGACACGCTGATTTTGAAAACCCTGGTTTACATTATTGATAAAAAGCCAGTTCTTGCACTTATCAGAGCTGATAAAGCTGTTGAAGAAACAAAATTAATGAATGCAGCCGGAGGAATCGATATTCGAATTGCATCCTCAGCAGAAATTGCAGAACTTATGGCAGAAAAAGGATTTGATGCCATACCGGGATTTATCGGTCCCAAGGGGATGAAAGACATTAAAATTATTGCAGATGAAACAGTGCGCGATATGAAAAACTTTGTTGTAGGGATAAATCAAACAGATAAGCACATGGCTGGTGCAAACCTTACAGATTTAGGGATTGATAATATAGATTATGCAGATATTCGGCTTGTCCAGCAAGGTGAACTCTGCCCGCAATGCGGCGAACCATTGCATGTAACAAAAGGGATTGAAGTCGGAAATATTTTTAAACTCGGAACAAAATATTCTAAACCAATGAATGCAGTCTATACTGACGTTAACGGCAAAACACATCCTTATGTTATGGGATGCTACGGAATAGGAATCTCAAGAACAGCTGCTGCTGCCGTTGAAGCTCACTATGACGAACACGGTATAAAATGGCCGATTACAATTGCTCCTTACCATGTGGTTATAGTGCCCGTCAATATCAACGACGAACTTCAAATGAAAACAGCTGAAAAAATGTATCAGGATTTGCAATCAGCAGGAATTGAGGTTGTGCTTGACGACAGAGACGAAAGGGCAGGTGTAAAATTCAAAGACGCAGACCTCATAGGCTTCCCCTTCCGGGTTACTGTCGGAAAAACAATTTCTGACGGATTTGTAGAATATAAAATTAGAGAAACGGGCATTCAAAAACAATATACACCTGATCAAGCTGTAAAAAAACTTATTGATATCATAAATGCGGTTAAATAAATTAACCACTCAGTGTATACAAAATTATCATAATTTGAATTTTTTGTTTATGATACAATAGAAATAAGATGAATTTAGACACAGCCATAGACACCTTTTTATCACCCATAGCTGATAAAATTTCAGGGATAATTTTCAGTTCTGTCACAATTCATGGGGTGAAAATTGAATTTCTTGTTGCACTTTTAATGATTGCGGCTTTTTATTTTACAATAAGAACAAGATTTATCGGAATCTGGGGATTTAAGCACGCTTTACAGCTCATTACAAAAAATTATGAGCATAAAGAAATTCGTGTTAAAAAGAAAAAAGGTGAAGTATCTTCTTTTCAGGCACTGACTGCAACAATTTCAGCATCAGCAGGCATCGGAAACGTAGCAGGCTCTGCTGCCGCTGTATCTATAGGCGGTCCAGGAGTAATTTTCTGGATGATACTGGCAGGATTTTTATCAATGGCATTAAAGTTTGCAGAAGTTCTTTTAGGTTTAAAATTCAGAAAAGTCAATAAAGACGGAACAATCGCAGGCGGACCTATGTATTATATTGAAGGCGCCCTTAAAAATAACAAATATATCGGTAAATTCGCACCTCATCTTTCCAAAATTTATGCAGTATGCTGTATTTTTGCGATGATCGGGGGCTGGAATTTATTCCAGATAAATGCTATGGCAACACAAATTACTGAAGTTACAGGCGGAAGAGACAGCTTTTTTGTCAATCAAGGCTGGCTTTTAGGTTTAATTGTTGCTGTTATAACTTACTTTACAATTATCGGCGGTATTAAGGCAATAGGAAAATTTACATCCAAAGTTACGCCTGTCATGTGCACATTATATGTTTTAACAGCTTTTGCGGTGTGTATTTATAACATCGGGCATGTCCCTCATACATTCAGTGTAATTTTAAAAGAAGCATTTCAACCAAAAGCATTAGCAGGCGGATGGATGATGTGTATGCTTTGGGGATTTCGCCGTGCAATGTTTGCAAACGAAGCAGGGCTTGGCACTGCACCGATTGCGTTTTCTGCCGTTAAAACTAATAACCCTGTTGCACAGGCATTTATTGCCATGCTTCAGCCATTTGTTGATACTGTAATAGTCGGATCTGCAACGGCTTTTGTTATAGTAGTTTCAGGTGAATACCTGCATACATCAGGAATCGCAGGTATAGAACTAACTTCAAAAGCATTTGGAACAGTCTGCCCCTTTTTCCCGATTTTGTTAACATTTATGGCAAGCTGTTTTGTACTATCTACAATGCTTTGCGGCTCATATTACGGAATTAAGGCGTGGAATTATTTATTTGGCGATACAAAATTGACAACACGCACTTTTCAGGTTATATATTGTATATTCATAATAATCGGCTCTGCCATGAATTTTAAAAGTATAATTAATCTATCTGATGCATTTACTTTATTTTTGGCTGTGCCAAACTTAATAGCAGTATTCATGTTATCAGATGTAATCATGAAAGAATTAAAAAGATATTGCAAAAAATATAATGTAGGAATATTTAAAGAGGAGAGAGACGAAAATGAAGAAAGATTGTCTGGAAATAGTAAGATCAAAGTGTGAAAGCTGCACAGGATGCACACTTGCAAAAACAAGAAAAAATGTTGTTTTTTCTGACGGCAACCCGTCAACTGCAAAAATAGTTCTTATCGGCGAAGCTCCCGGCGAGATGGAAGATGAAACAGGCAGACCGTTTGTTGGCCGCGCAGGACAACTTTTAGACAAATTTCTTTCTGATGCGGGAATATCCAGAGACGAAGATGTTTATCTCATTAATACTGTAAAATGCAGACCTCCAGAAAACAGAGTTCCGACAGAAGAAGAACAAACTGCTTGCAGAAAATTTTTGAATGCACAAATTGATATAATTAATCCGAGAGCCATTGTTCTTTGCGGTGCAACAGCTTTGAAAACTTTTGTACAGCTTGATAAAAAACAAACAATCTCTAAAGTCAGAGGTCAATGGATGACAATTAATGTTGATGGCAAAGATTACAGAGCAATAACAATCTTCCATCCGTCATACCTTTTAAGAAACAACTCTATGGCTGACGGTTCGCCGAGACGATTGATGCAGGAAGATTTAACCAATATCAAAAATGAAATTTTACCTGACATAGATCATTCTATGGACAGCAACGATGTTGTTTTTATGGAAGCAAAAGAAATTGCTATGGTATAATTAATATATTTTATAAACCTATCACAATAAAAAAAGATGCAAAATTTGTATCTTTTTTATTGTAGTTAAAAAGATGTGACATTAGTCTTGCTTCGTTCTAGATGCAACTTGTCTATAAAAATTATTCCAAAAACCTTCAGCATGATCAAATTTATACTTTAATTCAGCAGCATATGACTCACGAGCGGCTTTTAATTTTTCACGCACAGATTTTGTTTCTTCATAACGATTATTATAATCAACAGCAAGTTTGTTATTTGCCTGCTTGAGCTCAAGAGGGTTTATATTTTTAAAGGCTTCTGCAAGATTGTCACCGTAAGCTTTAACAACTTGCGGCTTTACATCCTCCAACCCAGGAATAAATTTAATTTTATCAACAGCTGTCAGGAAAAACTCTGCGGTTTTCTCTTTAATATTAAAAACAGCATCCGCAATAGTGAAATGTTTATTATTAATACTATTAATCTCATCAATTTTTTTCATAATATCAACAAAATCACCACCGTTATTTTCAAGTTTCGTAAACAACAGATTGTTTATTCCGGCTCCGAAAGACTGTGAATTGGATTTTCTATTATTTGAACTAACATTTGAATTAATTTTATTTATTTCCATTTAATAACTCCTTTGTAAACTCGAAAACCTGTAAATATTATTTTTTGCTACACAAATTCTTGAAAAATTTTAATATCATCGGCATCATGGGTCTTAACAAGAATAGTTTTATCTTTAGAAGCACTACCTTTAATTATCTCAAAAGAAGATTTTGGCATTTTCAAAATTTTCGATAAATATTCAATTAAAGCCTTATTTGCTTTCCCTTCAACGGGTTGAGCAGTAATTTTTATTTTAAGGGTTCCGTCATCAGCTTTTATTATTTCATTTTTTGAAGCATTCGGAGAAATTCTTAATTTTATTATGAATCCATCTCTGGTTTCTTTGAACATATTTTATAATCCTTATGAATGAAATTTTCTATTTTACTTGAAAAAATAAAATAAAATCTGTATGATTATTATATCATGACGGAAAAACCACTTTTTGACGATATAAAAAAAGAGCTGATTGCACAAAATCGAGAGACAGAAGAAATTGAACAGATAGAAAAAGCATATCTTTTCGCAAAACGACTGCATGAAGGCCAATATCGAATATCAGAAGAGCCTTATATTATACATCCTGTAGAAGTTGCAAAAATACTTTTAGGATTAAAAGTTGACTCCCATACTCTTCAGGCAGCATTTCTGCATGATATTCTTGAAGATACAGACACCAAACCAGAAGAAATTGAAAAGCTGTTCGGGAAAGATGTTCTAACGCTTGTTCAAGGGGTAACAAAGCTCGGAAAATTACAGTTTAAATCAAATGAGGAACGTCAGGCTGAAAATTTCCGCAGACTTTTTATTGCTATGGCTAGCGATATTAGAATAGTATTTCTAAAACTTGCAGACAGACTGCATAATATGCGTACACTGAACTTTATGACAACAAGCAAACAGCAGAAAATTGCAAGAGAAACTCTTGATATTTTTGCTCCACTTGCCAACCGTTTAGGTATCTACAAAATTAAAGCCGAACTTGAAGATTTATCTTTGAGATACCTTGAACCTGATAAATATTTTGAAATAGCAAGACTTGTATCCCAAACAAAAGCCAGCAGGGAAGAAACCGTAAAAATTCTTATTGATAAAATTACGGCAGATGTAAAAAAAGCAGGGATTAATGCGCAAATTACAGGAAGAGCAAAGCATTATTACAGTATTTACAGCAAAATGAAACGCCTAAATATTGCTTTTCATGATCTTTACGACATAACAGCTGTACGCGTAATTGTTGATACAGAAAAAGAGTGCTACGAAGTTTTAGGGCTTATACATTCCCAGTTTAAGCCGATACCGGGCAGATTTAAAGACTATATCGCAATGCCGAAAGGCAACATGTATCAGTCGCTTCATACATCTGTAATCGGTCCACGCTCAAAACCTCTAGAGGTTCAAATCAGAACATGGGAAATGCATGAAGTTGCGGAATATGGTATTGCAGCCCACTGGCGATACAAAGAAAAAGGATCGCAAAAAGCTAATACACCGACAGATATGCAATTTTCATGGATGAGAAAACTTGTTGAATATGACAAAGATATGACATCCGCTGAAGATTACGTAAATTCTGTAAAACTTGATCTTTTTTCAGATCAGGTATTTGCATTTACACCAAACGGGGATGTATTTGACCTGCCTGTAAATGCAACACCGGTTGATTTTGCATACAGAATTCACTCTGAAGTTGGCAACAAAACTGTCGGAGCTTTGATAAATGGCAGAATAGCCCAGCTTGACACAAAACTTCATAACGGTGATATTGTCGAGATTTTAACATCTAAAACTCCTGCCCCACGGCTTGACTGGCTAAACTTTGTTGTTACAAAACAGGCAGCATCAAAAATTAAACAGTGGTTCAAAAAAAATAATCGTGAAGAGCATATTGACGTCGGTAAATCTAACCTTGAACATGAATTAACAAAATCGGTCTTTGATGATTATATGAAATCCGGAGAGTTTGCCAAAGTTGCAAAACAAATGAATTACCTGTCCGCGGAAGATTTGTTTGCTGCTCTCGGGTATGGCGAAACAACTCTTAATAAAATAATAAATAAACTCAAAAAACCGGAACCTGTTAAAACACATGAAACATCTTTCCATGGGACTTCCAGAAAAAAATCAGAAAAAGATATAATTGGTCTTGAAGGATTAATGTACTCTATTGCAAGATGCTGTTCTCCGATACCTGGAGAGCCTATTGTCGGAGTTGTTACAAGGGCAAAAGGCGTTACCGTTCACAGAATGGACTGCCAGATGCTTGAACATATTGAACCGGAAAGACTAATGAGCATAAAGTGGTCTGCAGATAATGCAAATAAGACCTACAACACAACAATAAGAGTTGAAACAGCTGAAAAACAGGGGCTTCTAAAAGATATTATAGCTGCTGTTTCCGATAACGGAACCAACATAAATTACGCAAATGTAAAATCAAAAAGCGGAAAAATTGGAATTATTGAACTTGGGATTGAACTTGATAATATTGAAACATTAAAAAAGGTTATTTTAAGCATTCAGGCAATTCCAGATGTATATAGTGTAAAACGTATACAAACATCTTATTCTACACCTAATATGCCCAAACGAAACAACGGTAAACCAAGACACAATCAAAATCATAAAAAAAAGGAACATAAAGTAAAGAAAATTTAATTAATTTGCGATAAACACTAATCCTGCTAAAATAATTATTATGATTAATATTTTGTTGGTAACATGTAATAAACAGACAACCGATAGATTCCTTAATATTTTTGATAAAAATATATATGAGCTTTCTGTAATCGTAAATGAAAAATTTATATCTGATGCAATAAATATTGAAATTCCGGATATAATTATCATAGATGAAAATAGTTCAGGTAGTAAAAATTTAATTAGAAAAGTTAAAGAAAAATGCGAAAACACTATCATAATATTCCTTATATCAGGGAATAAGGTAAATAAAGAAGTAATAAAATATGCAAATGCTTTCATTACCTCTGATATGAGTGAAGATGTAATCATGTCAACAATCAATGTTAATATCAGAATGAAAAATTCTCTGGATATGCTATCAAATTCAAACAAAGATCTTGCTGAGAGTCTGTACAGGTTAAATGCACTATATTCTACGAGCTCACAATTTGCAGGAACGCTGGATAAATCAAAACTTATTCAATATATGATTGAGGGAATGGATAAAGCGCTAAGCTTTTCTCTAACATGTACATTATCTTTATGCACTGATGATGAACCCGTTTTAATCCTAAATTCATTGTATGAATTGTCGGATGAACTTATTACCGCACTCAAATTACGCACTGTCTTAAATTACAATTCCCTGTTTGAACAGGAAAATATACCTTTAAAAATTGATGAAAAAAAACTTAAAGTAGTAAAACATATTAAGTATCCTGCAAGCAGGTTTACATTCACACTTTTTCAATACGATAATATGCTTGCTCGTATAAGCCTGGGAAATAACATTTTTGGTTGTATTGAAATCTTTAAAGAAACATCTTTTACTCACGAAGATGCAACCTGCTTTCAGACAATTGCGCAGCAAGTTTCTTTACCTTTAAAAAGCGCAACTTTATATCAAGAAATTATTGAGGCAAATATAAAACTTGAAAAACTTGAAAGATTAAAATCCGAGTTTATTTCAATAGTCTCACATGAACTAAGAACTCCTCTGACTTCTATAAAAAACTCGCTTGATATTCTCATGAGCGGACGTTGCGGAAAAATAACAGAATCATCCGAGAAATTTCTTTCTATGGCAATGAGAAATGTGCAGAGACTTTCCGGTATAATTAATGATTTGCTGGATTTATCCAAAATTGAAGCCGGCAAAATGGACTTTAATTTTGCACCAACAAATATAAATACCGTTATAGATTATGTAAAATCAGCTCTGTCAGAAGTTGCAAAGTCAAAAGGATTAAACATAAGAACAGAAGCATCTGAAAACCTGCCCGATATTACTGCAGATGCGCAAAGACTTGAACAGGTTCTTACAAATCTTGTTTCTAATGCAATCAAGTTTACACCTGAGAACAAAACAATAAAAATATCTTCGCGTATGATTAGCTCAAAAGATATAAAAATTAACGAGTATTTTAAAGATTCAATAAAATTGGCTGATGGGGATTATGTAGAGGTTTGCGTAGAAGATGAAGGAATAGGGATTGCAGAAAAAGACCTGCTTCACGCTTTTGACAAATTTGCGCAGATTGAAAATTCACTATCCAGAAAAGCAGGCGGAACTGGTTTAGGGCTTCCGATTGCTAAACAATTATTAGAAGCTCATTATGGCGCCATATGGTGCGACAGCGAACTCAATAAAGGCTCTAAATTCTATTTTGTAATTCCTGTTGTCAAAAAATTAGTCCAGATTAACGTTGCGGGTTAGAAAGTCTGTTATATTAACCTCATCCGTTTGTTTTGATAAACCTTTTGCCACTTCAGAGAATACTTTTAAATTTTCTCTAATTTGTTCAATCGGAGTTCTGCTTTGAATAAAGGGGATTGCGTCAATGTAGACCTTATCTATTGAAGCTTCATCTGCTGTCTTTATAACTTCAGGAAGCATTTCTATTTTTCTTGTATCAGAGGCAGGATTTATAAAAGCATCAACAGTATTCACAAAGTCCCTTTCTTTGGAATAATCCATTGTATAACCACCATCCAACGCAGCTTCAGCAATATCTTTTACAAAAGGTTTTGTTGCCCTCAAATGACTTGACACTTCTGGATGTTCAAGCAGATCTACAGCTGAAATAAGAAAAAATTTTGATGTAGTGCTATCAGTCTGATTTATAACTTCCTGAGTAAAATTCAAAGCTTCTGGATTTTCCTTTGATGCTTTCGGGAGTTTTTCAATCCACTTTGCAAAAATATTTTTTCCAACTTGTCTTGCATCTTTGATATCAATATTTGTAGGAAGCATTTCCCTTCTATTTGCCAATTCGCAGATATCAGATACAAGCCCTAAATGTTTAGGGTTCATCTGCATCAATTCATGTTTAAATTGGGCAACCTCAGGGTTACGCTGTGCAAAATAATCTATATTAGCCAGCAATTGTTCTGTAGTTCTAGTATCAGTCGGCCTTGTATGCGCCCCCATACGCTGAACACCTCCAAATCTAAAACAACATTCTTTAACTTCTGATACTGCTTTATTTAATAATCCCATGATAAAATAACACCTTTCATTCTTACTACACTGAAATATTTAAAAACAATAAATACAAAAAATTGCTGATATATGACGAATATATTACAAATTTTAACAATATAGAAGAAGATTTTTAATATGCTATAATTAAATTACAGCAGACTATGGAGGAATTATGAAAAAAATTCTGATTGTTGACGACGAACAGGATATTGTAGAAAGCTTAAAATTTGTTCTTGAAGCCGCGGATTTTACCTGCTATTGTGCATATAATGGGGAAGACGGACTTAGACTTGCAAAAAATATTATACCCGATTTAATTATTCTTGACGTCATGATGCCAAAAATTAACGGCTACAAAATCAGCCGTTTACTAAAATATGACAGCAAATATAAAAATATTCCAATATTAATGGTAACAGCACGCACACAGGAAGAAGATAAACTTATCGGCGAAGAAACAGGTGCGGATGAATATATTACAAAACCCTTTGATTTGAATGAAGTAGTGAAAAAAGTTGAAAAATATCTGAAATAATTATGGAAACATCTGTTACAAACAAAACTCTGGAAAAATTAAAATATGATATGGTAAGAGCTGGACTTGTGCCCTATGAAACTATTGAACAGGCAGAAGAAATTGCAGCTGCACAAAATATTAATATAGGTCAGGCACTAATAAATTCCGGAGCTATAACTGAAGATGCAATCCTCCAATTTCTCGAGGCAAAATTACACATTCCCTATGTAAACCTTGATGATTACTCTCTTGACGAAAAATGCCTTAAATATATTAACTTTTCAGATGCAAAAAAATATAAAATTATCCCGCTTTTTAAAATTGAGGATACGTTGACTGTAGCTATGGCAGACCCTTTAGATTTGTTTGCAATTGACAAAATAATCGAAACAGCCGAATGCTCTATAGAGCCGGTAATATCTTCTGAATCAAGCATCAGAAAAAAAATTGACGAATATTACAAAAAAGATGCAGATGTCGAAGAAATAACAACTGAAGAAAATACTGATTTTGACTGGCGTGATGAACTTCACAGTGAAGATCTGTCTGATAAACACATTCAAAAAATAATAAGAGCAATCCTCAAACAGGCAATACTTGAAAACATACATGAAGTTGCGTTTCAACACGAAGACAATGGACTTGTTGTAAATTTCAAAAAAAACAGTGAAATTCAGAATAAAGGAAATATTCCAAATGTTCTTTCAGCCTCATTTACTGGGAAGTTAAAAACTCTTGCTGAGCTTGATGCATCTGTTTCCGAAGTTCCACAGCTTGGCAAATTAAATTTCAAAGTTGACAATATGAATATAACTGCAAGTATTTCAACATTTCCAACAATTATGGGAGAAAGAATTTTTCTTAAAATTTATAAACCGCCTGAACAATTAAATAAGATTATAAAATCTGCAAATAATTTAAAAGTTATAAAATCAGCGCTTGATCATCCTGGGATTATAATAGTATGCGGTTCTCCTCTGAGCGGGAAAACGCATATTATATATTCATTGCTGATAGAAGCAGCAGATAAAAACAAAAATATTATGACACTGGAAAGTATTGCAAAATACAATCTTAAAAATATTCATCAGTGCGAGTTAAATGAAAATGTGGGCTTTAATATGGATAAAGCTTCTCGATTTATAGAATTCCAATCCCCTGATATCATATATCTTGAAGGCGTAAAATCAAAAGAAACATTTGATTACTTTGCCAATCTTGTGTTTGATAACAAAACTATCATAATGGAGTTTCTTGCAAATAATATGGAAGATTTGCGGTATAAACTTTCATTTTCTGATTTTGAAACATTGAAATCGCTTATAAACTGTATGATTTTTATACATTCTCATGACAGCATAGAAGTATTCACAAAAGAGTCAGCACAAAAATATTTAGCATAACGAATAATCATGCCAACACAGCCTTAAATGAAATTAGCCTGCCTACTGTCTTAACTTCTCTTCTTCAAATAATAAGCTGAATTGCCTCGTATTCGCTTGCAATAACGAAAAATAACCCACACCCCCTCACAGCGAAAGCGAACTTTGTCTATAGTGTGGGATAAGCAAAGCGTTGATACCATATTATTTATTAATAGTTTCTTTTATAATAAGTTCATATAACAAAATAATAGCTCTATAGAGTAATGGACATTTACAGAAAATTTTTTATACTGATAATTAATGTAAAAGGAAAGGAGACTTATATGGAAGACAACAATTATAGACACGAAGATTTTGACGATTGCTTTTTATGCAAACATCCTGCATTAAGACATTTTTTGACCGGTTTACTTGTGTTTCTTGGAGCATTTGCAGCATTTTATGTAGTTGCCGACTGGCATTTCAAAAGAATGTTTGATCCTGCAGCACAAATGCGAAGAATAGACAGAGCAGTTATGCAAAGAGAAAAAAACTTCAACAAAATGGAAAGGTATGCCCGCAAACAGCAGGAAAGAATGGAGAAAAAAATGTTTGAACAGCAGCAAAGAATTGACCGTAATGCTGCACAATACATTCACGTTGAACAAACTCCTGAGACATTCAAAATCATTATTGATTTAAAACCGTTTGACAATGACGAAAAAAATGTTGAAGTAAAAACTAACGGCAATATGCTCACAATCAATGCCGCAGGCGAAAGAAACAGACATAATAAACACGAAATCATTAAATACAGCCAGACATTTGCCTTCGGAGATGACGTTGATCTGGATGATATTATGAAAATTCGAGAAGGAAATAATTACATAATTACAATTCCTTATGACAAATAATTCTTTTCAAATAAATATGAATTTTGTAAAGCCGCTTATTATTAAGCGGCTTTTATGTTAAAATAAAACTATGAAAATATTAATAGTTGATGATTCACAAAAATGGGTTCTGTATCACAAAGATGCAGTAAGAGAAATTTTTAACAATAAAGTTGAGATTGATACAGCATTTTCAGCACGTGAAGGTTTTGAAAAATTAACTATATCAATAGATACACCATACGATATTATTCTTACTGATTTGCAAATGGAGTCAGATTATCTTCCGCTATATGCTGGTGAATGGTTTATTAAGCAGATAAAATTTTATAAAGAATACACTAATACAAAAATAATAATAATTTCCGCTTCCGGTAATATTAAACAAATTGCTAATAAATACGGAGTTCAATATATACCAAAATATAAATGTAATAATATTAATGAATATTGTAACGAATTATTAAAAAAATAGCTGTTATGTTTAAAGTATTTCCTCCAAATAACCGATAAAAAATATGTTAAGGTTAGACAAAAAGGAGATTATTATGTACGGATACATAAGCTGGCCGGGTGTTTACAGTTTTAAAGAAGAAATCGGTCTGTTACTTGAGTATTTACGGGAGCAGATTGATGAAGTTATGAAAAAGATAGAAGAAACTGAAGACTTGGTAGCAAAATAGACAGACTTTTTACAAGCATAGAAGTTGATAAGGATATGTAAAGCCGGTAAAAAATAAAAATACCGGCTTTTTGTTCAAAAAAACTCCCGCTCAAAGAAATTTGCGGGAGAAGGAATGAAAAAACTTATTTTGTATTATAAGATCAAAAGATTATTTTATTTTAGCCTCAAGTTTTTGAATACGTTTTTCTAATTCATTGATACGTTTTTCCTG
>CALVCJ010000011.1 GCA_944326015.1 Candidatus Gastranaerophilales bacterium | reverse complement strand
TCTATTCATCATTTTTCATCCTCCTTAATTTTGCTTATAAACATATTATTTACGATTTTACTTGTTTTGTCAATATTTACCAGAAGAGTAAATCAAATAAAACGGATACAGGATTTCTTCGTCTTAGCCCGGAACGCAAAAGATGAGCAGCTGTTCTGTAGCCTTCATATTGCAACTGTTCTTCCTGTGCATCTCTGTAAAATTCTTCAAGTTTTATATCACTATTTTGGTTAAGGTTCACTGGAGTTACTTTTTTTCGTTTTTTAAATTTGGTTCTTACCTGTTCAAATTCCCCGTTGTCAAGAAAAATTGCACCGCATTTGTAGCAGGTGTCTATTTGAACTCCAATAGCGTTTGTTTTTGCCATGGGGGTATTGCAGGCGGGGCAAATTCTTGTTTTGGTTTCGTCTACAGGCATGAAGTTTTTGTTTTCAATAAGTTTTTTTATTTCGCCTATATCATCGTTTACCCCGCTGAATTCCTGAATTTCTTTGTTGTCGAAAAAAATACCTCCGCATCCGTTAGAGCAGATGTCAATATTTATTGCTTTATCGCTTATAAATACTTTTTGCATTTCGCTTCCGCAAGCCGGACATATCAAATTGTTTTGTGAATCAGTCATTTTTTTACCGTCCTAAAAATATTTTATCTAATAGTTTTAAAAATTTTGAACGTTTTGCCCTGTTCATATTATTTTGAAGTTCAAGAGCATCAATTTTTGAACCTATTTCGCTGTACGTTGATGAAAGAAAATCCTGTTGTCTGTCTTTTTCTGTGGCATACTGTTCACGCATTTTGTTAAGTTCACCATAGTCAAAGAATTTTGCTCCGCAGTTGTAGCATTCATCAATTGTTATCTCATGTTTTACACTTACGCTGTTTTTAACCATGTTGTTTCCGCAAACGGGACAAATTCTTATTACGGTTTCATCCGTTTTTTCAAACGTTTTACCTTCCATAGTTTGTTTTAATTCTTCTATACTTTCAGCCTGTTCATCAAAGTGTTTTAATTCTTGTCCGTCGAAAAATATTCCGCCGCAGCCGTCAAGGCATACGTCAAGTGCCGAACCGCTTTCCTGCATAAAAATTTTATGCATTTCTTTCCCACATGCGGGACAGTTGATTGTTTCTATTGTGTCATTCATTTTTATCTCCTTTTTTAAAAGTCCAGAAGAACAGAATGTCAGGAGGCAGGCTGTTATCAGTGCTCCGTACAAAAATAAAATTTTGTAATAAGTTTGCCTTCCTGCCCTCCGTCTCTCTATTTTACTTCTGCATTTTCAGACAGGTTTTTCAAAATAGTGTAAGATGCATCCCAGCCGTTAAGCCCGCCTGTTGCTTTGTATTTGGCAATTTGTTTTGCTCTTTCTTTTTTCAATTTAACCTGTTCTTTTTCCCATTTTTTAAGTTTCTTTTCGCTTGAATTTCTTTCATCAAGAGTCGGTTGAATGTAAGCTGTAAAATTTCTGTATTCCTGGCAGCCATATCCTGCTTTTACTTTTGAAGGATAGTTGTATGCAAGATAGTCATATATATACATTGAGCGCTTGAAGTTATTCGGCTGACTCTTTAGCAAATCCATTGTAGAACCCGGCATTTTGCCTAATACAACAATCATGGCAAGCGGGTTGTAGCCTGCCTGAATCATCAAGTCAATACCTGTTATATCTGCATTCATCTGATCTTTTTCTGACATATTATTGAGTGTAAGCTCATTTGCCGCAAGTGCTGTTGTTTCTAAAGATGTGTCTACAAAACTTCCGGCAATTGCACTTGTTATATTTGATACTAATTTCTTTTTAGATGCATTTGCATTTATGAGCGCGCCGAGTTCCTGTGAAATAACTGCGGCAACTTCATTGTCGTTTCCTGTGTAATTAAGATTAGTTTTGCTGATATAAAGTTCATTATTTGCATTTGAAGTGCTGTTTGCAGCTTCTGTTTCTGTTACGACAAATTTAGTGTCGGAAGGCAGGCTGTTTTTGGTCAAAACCTGTTTGCCTACTGTCGGAACTCTGTCTACTGCGTTCCATGTTGCAGCCAGTGATGGAGCTGCAAGCGATGCTGCTAAAAATAACGATAGAATAATCTTTTTCATTTTTACCCTTTCCGCCGAATTTCGTTCGACTTATTAAGTTTTTGTTAAAGTTTGTTACCCTTTCTTATATATAGAAGATAAGAAACTGAGAAGATATGGTAGTAAACTATTATTCCGTAAAGTTGTTTTTGTTATATTGTACCAAAATTGCCTATCTTCCAATCTTCTTACCCTCTTATCTTTCTGATTGCCCTCTGTTTCATCTAATCAGTAAATCTGTATTTAATAAGTGCAATAATCGCATGAAATCCGTCTTTCCATGTAATTTTTTTCCCTTCTGAAAATTCCCGACCGTAATATGATACAGGGAGTTCATATAATCTTGCTCCGCGTTTTAAAATTTTTGCGGTTATCTCAGGTTCAAAATCAAATCTGTTTGATTTAATCTTAATATCTTTTATAAAATCTGCTTTAAAGGCTTTATAGCACGTTTCCATATCGGTTAAGGTTGAGCCGTATAGAATATTCGTCAAAAGCGACAAGAATTTGTTTCCTAAAAGGTGATGGAACATAAACGATCTAGAAGGTTTTCCGCCAGAAAGCCTTGATCCGTAACAAACATCGGCTTTGCCGTCAAGTATAAGTTTGATCAGAGGTTCGTAATCAACAGGATCGTATTCAAGATCTGCATCCTGAATGACTATGATGTCTCCTGTTGCTTCTTTAAATCCCGTTCTTAATGCTGCACCTTTGCCCTGATTATAGTCGTGATACAAAATTTTGTATGGATATTTTGGATATAACTCCCGTGTTCCGTCAGTAGAGTAATCGTCTATCAGGATAATTTCTTTTTCAAGACCACAAAAATTTGCATTTTTAACCCTTTCCAGAATTTTGTCAAGTGTGCTCACTTCATTATATACGGGTATTAAAATAGTAACTTTTTCCATATAAACTCCGTTTGATAAAAAATTTGTAATATTTACAAAAATATTGTACAATAAAAATATAGAGTTGTAAAAATATATTTTGAACAAAGAAAAGTAAGTATGGTTAAGTGTGATACAAGTATTTTAAAAGAAGGTTTTGTTCTGTTGGATGGCGGTGATTATTCAGGAGCTATGCAATTTTTTGAAGATAAGCGAAATTTTTATGCGGCTCAAAATGTGACTGAAGGAATTTCCATATGTATGAGTCTTCTAGGGATGACAAAATATCTGATTGATAAGGTGAATTATCAGGAATCACTAGGATTTTTAAATGATGCCTGTTATATGGCAGATTTTTTAAAAAGCGGGACAGCAAAACTGATTAATGAATTTGCTAAAGGTACTGTTTATTTTGGAGAAGGATTTGATGATACAGCATTGACCCATTTTGAAAATGCAAAAAACATATCTTTGCTAAGTGGAGATATTCTCTCGGTAATGGGTTATGTTTTGTCAAGAATTAAGCAGATAACTGAAAAAACAGGATTTACGATTTCTGTAAAAAGTGATCCTCTTGTTTCGCTTGTGAAAATAGGACGCTCTATATCTGCGGTAACTGATATTGATGTGCTATTGCGTGTTATAGCTGAGGAAACAAAAGTCGCAATACAGGCTGACAGATGTACTGTTTTTCTGCTTGATCCAGAAAAACATGAGCTTTGGAGCAAGGTAGCACTCGGTATGGACAGTCAAGAAATAAGATTTCCGGCAGATAAAGGACTTGCCGGTTATGTTGTTAAAACCGGTGAACCGTTGAATATTCCTGATGCTTATAATGATCCCAGATTTAATCCCGATATAGATAAGGAAACAGGATACAGAACTAAAACAATTCTTTGTATGCCTATCAAGAACAACAACAAAGAGATAATCGGCGCCTTTCAGGTTTTGAATAAGAACGGTGGTGTTTTCACAAAAGGTGATGAAGATTTGCTTGCAGCTATAGGCGGTAGTGCGTCAATTGCTCTTGAAAATGCCCAGCTTTTTGAACAGCAGAAAGAGCTTTATAAAGAACAAAAAGCGCTTTTTGAAAGTTTTATTGATACCCTTGCAACTTCAATAGATGCAAGAGACAAAATTACTGCAGGTCACTCAAGCCGTGTTAAACTCTATGCAATGCTTCTTGTAGATGAACTTAGCTGTGCCGCTAAATTTAAAGAACTTGTTGAAAAAGCTGCAATACTGCATGATATAGGCAAAATAGGCATAAGAGATTCCGTTCTTCAAAAAGAAGGAAAACTTACTGAGGAAGAGTATAAGCATATTCAGGAACATGTTAAAATTACGCATGATATTCTGGAAAAAATACATATGTCCGAAGATTTTAAAATGATAACGGAGATTGCCTGTACACATCATGAAAAATATGATGGTACCGGTTATTACAGGCATTTAAGCGGAGAAAATATTCCTTACGGCGGAAGAATTCTTGCGGTTGCAGATGTTTTTGACGCCATAACCTCAAAACGCCATTACCGCGATAAAATGCCTATAAAAAATGTAATAGATATTCTTTTGAGCGGTAAAAATAAACATTTTGACGGGAGTCTGGTTGATGCATTTTTGAAAATTCCCGTGAATAAAATTGTCCATGTTTTTCTTACCGAGAATCATCATTATTTTAAAGTAGAAGACAGTGAGACTTTAAGCCACTATAATCTTTTGAACATTTATGATTTTACAGTTAATGAAAATTCATCTGATCAAGAAAAACGAATAGTGGAATTGTTTAATTTTTATTATTCAGGGAATATAAATAAAAGTGAGGGTTTGTAAATTTGTTGATGCAAAAGCTTATATTAATACTTCTAATATCTGCATTGACATTGACTTCTGTATCAGCAGCAGGGGAATTTGATGTAATTCAGCCTGCAAATCCATTTGCTCCTATGGTATTGCCTGCAAACACAATAGCTTTACCGGTTAAAAAAGCAACACTTACGCATAATTCAATACATAATCAGTATGTTATTGCATTTGAAAGATTTATGCAGAGTAATGTTAAATCAGCATATTCTGACTTTAAAATTCTTATAGAAACCATGCAAAGTAATGATTATGCTTATATGAAAATGGCCGAAAATATGGCTGATATTGGATTTTTTAATCTTTCAGCCCTTTCGTCTTCCAAAATAAGCGATAAAACTTTGTCGAATCTTCTTATAGATGATATAAAAATTTACTATTTCCCATCTAAAAAACTTGATGTTGATGATGAAATTTATCTGGGAGAAGTTTTTTCAAATATAATTTATAATGATCAGAGCAGAGAGGCTACTTCTGAATTGGTAAAAAATACTGACCTTTTGTCGGCTTCTGATTATGCAAATTATATAGCCGCTCTCGGTTATTTAAAATCAAACGATATAATAAGCGCGGGCAAATATATTGATACAGCAATAGGAATGAATCCACAAAATCTTAATTACCGGAAGCTAAAAGCGGAAATTCTTTCGCAGGGTAAAAAACCAAAAGATGCTTTAAAAATTCTTGAATATATAAAACAACAACAACTTTATTCTGTCGACTTCACCCGTAAGGTTAAATCACTTGAACAGTATGTATTATATAAAGCAAATAAAGATTATTCTGAGAAAATGTACCACCTTGGCTACTATTATTACTATGAAAATGAACTTGCAAAATCAATGCGCACATTGCAGAGTGCATTAACAAATAAGAAAAAACATAACAGAGACGTTTATCCAGTTTTGTCACGTGTTTACTTTGACATGCAAGATTACGACAAAGCTGAAGATACTGCAGAAAAAGCACACAAACTTGATAGAAATAATCCTGTTGCACTTCTTGTATTAGGTGATTTAAGCTATAGAAATAAAGATTATAAAGCAGCTTTAAAATATTACAAAGATGCCGAATCAAATGATAAATTTTCATCGATCAGCTCAGTTAAAATTGCAGAAACATATGAGCGGCAAGAAAAAGAAAAAAAAGCTTATGAAATTTATGAACGTATATTAAAAGCTTATAACGATTGTTATACAGCTTATTATAAAATTGCGCTCAAAGACAGATCCAAAGAGATTCCGTATTTGAAAAAAGCAATAGCAATAAATGTTAATTATAAAGATGCCTGGTTAGAGCTTGGGCGGGCTGAAATCGATAGACAAAACTTTCAAAAAGCAAAAAAATATTTGGAAGTTGCAGGCTATATTGACGAAAATGATTTTAGATATTATTATTATCAAGGACTGTTAGCAAAAAATCAGGGGATGAAACAGGATGCTCAAAATTATTTTAAAAAATCTCTGCACTTAAATCCTGATTATGAACCGGCAAAAGAGGAATTAAAGATATGAAAAAAAATATTCTGATAGTAGAAGATCATGAACTTACAAGATTTGGCCTGAGAACAACTTTTGAGGGTGTTGATTATGTTGAAAACATTTATGAAGCCGATTCTGCTGAAACAGCAATCCAGATTTTCAATAATAATAATATAGATATAATTATTATGGATCTCGGGCTTCCTAATATGAATGGAATTGAAGCTACAAAGCAAATTCGTTCCTCTGATAAGGATGTTAAAATAATCATTCTTACGTCTCATAATGATGAAAAAGAAGTTCTAAACAGTCTTAAAGCCGGAGCAAACGCTTATTGTTCAAAAGAAATTAATCCAAAAAGATTAATCTCAGTTGTTCAGTCGGTAGCTGACGGTGCAGCCTGGTTCGATCCGAGTATTGCCCATATTGTACTGAGGGCAAGCGCTAATTCCCCATCGTTTGATAATGACAATAACCGGAAAGATTATGACCTAACATCACGTGAAGCACAGATTTTGAAACTTATGACAGAAGGATACAGTAATATGGAAATTGCTCAGATTCTTGTTATAAGTATAAATACAACAAAAGCCCATGTGGCAAATATTTTACAGAAACTTGAAGTTGATGACAGGCTTCAGGCAGCATTGAAGGCATTGAAAAATAAAATAGTTTAAGGATAAAATTAATGTCAGAATTGACAAATGTACTGCTAGTTGACGATAATTCCAAATATTTAAAAGATGCTTTGCCTTTTTACGGGTACGATGTGAAGACGGCTTGTGACGGCGTTCAGGCATTGAAGGAACTTTCCGTGAATGGCAGTAGCTTTGATATTGTGCTCCTTGATGTAATGATGCCTAATATGAATGGATGGGAAACTCTGAAAGCTATACGTTTAAATGAGAAAACACGTGATTTACCTGTGATTATGCTGACTGCCGTAAATGAAGATCAAAAAATGATTTCAGGCTTAAAAACAGGTGCTGACGATTATATTGTAAAACCTTTTATATTACCGAACCTTCTTGCGAGGATGGAAGCTGTTTTGAGGCGTTCTAGACGTGAGAGGAAAGAACATACCTGTGATATACCGTTAGAGCTTTTGACACCGAAAGAAAAAGAAGTGTTACAAATGGCTGCTAAAGGGGAAAGTAATAAAAGGATTGCGGAAAAATTGTTTGTGAAAGAGGTTACTGTTAAATCACACTTGAACAGCATATTTAAGAAGCTTAACGTTGAAAACAGAACTCAGGCTGTACTGCTTGCAATTCAAGCAAATTTAATAAATTAATTTAATAAAGGAGATATTGTATAATGATAGATTACACGAAAGAAGAATTAGTCGAAATGTTGGCAAAATACCCCGAAAGATTTAATGAATGGAAAGTTCAGCAGGAAGAGGTTGACCTTTCAGAAGTTGATTTTTCTGGAATTAATCTTGCTGAAGTAGATTTTTCGGATGTTGATTTGAACTCAAGTTCTTTTGCGGACAGCAGTCTTTCATTTGTTAATTTTAACAATGCAGATTTAACATCGGTTGATTTCACCCGTGCAAGAATACTTGAATGTGATTTTACTGATGCACTTTTGACCGGTGCAGACTGTAGTTATGCGGAAATGACTTATTGCAATTTTTCTGATACTGACATGGCAGGCTGTATTTTATCTGAGACAGATTTGTCAAACTCTGATTTAACATCATCCGTAAATCTTTCTGCAGCCCGCTATGATGATACAGTGTGGCCAGAAGAAGATCTGCTTCCTGAAGATTTTGACGGCGCAAGTCATAGAGATTTATCAGCATTGCAGGATGATGAAGATGATACAGTTTCGTCAGACTGGTAGAGTTCCCGCTTGAATAATGAAAATGAGGATTGAGATGAAGATTAAAATGTTAAATATAACTGCCAATAATAAACTATTTGCATATACTCTAGCAGAAATAGTTACGGTTTTGATAGTAGTTGCTGTTATTATAAGTGTTACAATAGGAGTAACAAAAGCCAAGTTGGATAACGTAATATCTTATACTTATTATTCTGCCTATTCTGCACTCAGAGCAGTAATATCCCAAATACTTACTGATTATGACTCTTCAAACAGTATGTATACGGATTTATCCTATGTTCCTGAATCATTTTTACTTAAAAAAATTCCCTGTTTTGTTTTATCTTATCTGAACTTGAATCCATCATATGCTTTTACGGAATCTGGTGAGCCAATGCCTTGTTCTGAACCTGATAGTGAAGAAAGAAGTATTCAATACTGTCAAGGTAAGGAATTCGATAACACTCCGGGAGTTTGTAGTTGGAAACAGATAGTGCCATGGCCGCCTTCATGTCCTGAAGGTGAACAGTGGAATAATTCAGCAACAGGATGTAGATGTGCACAAATTCCAAAGACTCTGCCGCGCAAGGGTGAAAATTTCTGTAAAGTATTTACGAATTATGCTAATACAATAGGTGGCAGTCAGTGCAGCGGCAGTGTTGTATATCCAGGCACAACTAATTTTACGGACAAAACTCCTGACTTAATTCTTCGTAATGGTATTCGTATTTATAATTTACGCCAAAATCCTGAAAGGATATTAGTTTTGCAAAATAATACAGATGCCGGATTTTATATGGATTCTTCGGGTAATGAAATGAAATTGAGCGAATCTGGTTACACACTTTATGTAGATATTGACGGGCAGAATGGTCCTTCAGAGTTGTGGCAGGATGTTTATCCTTTTTATATTACAATGTCAGGGAAGGTTATTCCAGGTTATGATAAGTCTACAAATCCGGACGGAAGCGGTGCCGACAGTATAAAACACCTTCAAGTTAGCGTCCAAAACGAGATCATTAGTGAAGGAAAACGCAAAATGGAATGGTTAAGCAAGAGCGTAAGTTTTGTACAAGGTGCATGTCAATCAGGTTATGTTGGCAGTTTAACTCCATACTGTACAGGTTATCCGGTATCAGAAAAATGCCAGTTAAGTGGGGCAAACTGTATGTTAAAACAGATTAAACCTGTTAAGTTTTTCTAAATTGTAACGTTGATAAAATGAAAGGTAGGATAATGTTATGAAAAAAGCTTTTACGCTCGCTGAGGTTCTTGTAACACTTGGTATAATAGGTGTAGTTTCTGCAATGACTGTACCTACTCTGATGAATAATCATAGGAAAAAGGTTTTTGTAACTCAGCTTCAAAAAGTTTATACGGAAGTTCAGCAGGCATTTTTACAATATAAAACCGATAAGAATGCAATTTCGCTGACAGAAGCCGGACTTGGTTCTCAAAGTGAGGTAAATAATTTTTTAAAAACATATTTTAAGACAGTCACAGTATGCAGCAAATTAGATGAACCCTGTATTCCGCATACAGAGTACAGAAATTTGGCAGGCAATACGGTTGGTGATGGTATTGAAGATGTAAATAAATGGTGGGGTTCTGTTAATTGTGCAGTTCTCGGAAGCGGGGCTGCAATATGTATTGAAGCATTATCTGCACATAGTTCGGGCGGAGTAAAGTGGAGTCATATTCTGGTTGATACAAACGGGCTTCAAGGTCCTAATATCGGCGGCCGTGATGTTTTCTTTTTAGCTTATTTTGAGGATGGAACTATTGATGAAGAAAGTGTTGTTCCTGTATGCAATGCTTCAAAACAATGCACTCTGCCTGCTAATGCCCGTGAAACAAGGGAAAATTTATATAACAAAATGTGCCAGACAAGTTCGCGTTTCAGAGGATGCTTCGGCAAAATATTAAATGACGGCTGGGAAATGAATTATTAATTTTATCCGTGAATTTCTATATTGTTAAGCTTACAAAAAGATGAAAGTACATTTTTGGCTTTTTTAAGATCAGAGTTGACATAGTTGTTTTGTGTCTGCATAATAAGTTCTTCAGCCTGTTCATACATTTTTTCTGCACCTTTAAGGTATTCAATCTGCTGTTGAGATTTTATCAATCCTAATTCTTGAAAATATTTGCCGTATAAAATATACAATCTTGATAGAATGTCCTTCATATTAAATTGTCTTGCAAGAAGTATTGAGCTTTCAATATGCATTTTTGCTGTTTCGAAATTAGAAATAGTAATGCAGCATTTTGCAATTACCATTTTTAGCACAATAGTGAAGAAATAATTGTCGATTTTCGGGTTTTGAGCAACTTCAAGTGCCTGTTCGGCTATTTCCATTGCAGCTTGCGGCCCTTCGGTAATTAGGGTTGCATCTGCAATCAAAAACCAGGTTAAAAGTGCACCTAGTGCCATTTTTTCTTTTGCAAAATATGCAATCTGGTCATTATATATTTCCATTGCCTGTTTTGTGTTGTTATTATCTTTAAATAATTTTCCCAATAAAGTTTTCAGGATATTTTTAGTAAAGTTATCTCCGTTGTTATTTGCAAAAGTTACTATTTGAAATAGGTCTTCCTGTATTCCTGTATATTTTTTTCTAAAGAAGTTATTTATGAGATTAATGAAGTTCCATCTTAATATTGTTTCATTGTCCATAATATTTTCTCTGTAGGATTTAAGCACTTCTTCAAGCATTTGTTCTGATGCTTTGTAGTTGCCTTTCATTGTATTTGCAAATGCAAGTGTTAATTTGCATTTACATATAAACAGATTATCTTCAATTTGGTTTCTCTCTATAATGTCAAAAAGTATTGTAAGAATTTCGAATGATCTGTCATTCCCTTGCATAACAAGAGCATTTGCAAATACAAGATAGGTTTTAAGCCATGTCTCATAACAAATTGCTGCCATTGGATGTGTGTTATTTTGTTTTTTTTCAAAGAACCTGTCAAGTACCGGCATGATTTCAGTATCAATCATATTTATTATCTGTCCGCAATTCCCGATATTTAAAAGCGCTTTCAGTTTTGTTGTTTTTAAAAGTGCTATATTAAGATCATCATCGGGTTTAACTTTTTTTAGAACAGAATCTACGCATTCAACTTCTCCAAAATAATTTCCTGTTTTACGGCAGCAAGATGCAAGATATGCAAGCAATTCAATTTCTCTTGGTGTATCGCCGACAGCCTGTGCATTTGATATTGCATCAGGCAGGTATTCAATTGCTTCCACAGGGTTTGAGTTTGAAAGTAGTTTGCCCAGGCGTTCAGAAATATTGTATCTTATTTTAAGTGTCTGTGTTTCGTCAAATTCGTTAATAAGTGCCAGCGACTGCTTCTGAGAAATTGCATAAAGGTTTAAATCTCCTATATAGGCGGCAAGTCTTGTATTTTTTGTCCAGATTTCCAGTGCCTGTTCTGGCTGTTTAAGATTTTGAGCGATAATTCCGAGGATAGAGATTGAATTCAGTGTGAAACCTGCAAAGTGATTTTGTATTTTTTTATTTATTGCTTTATAGTTTGTATCATTTTTTGCGGTTTTAAGGATTGCTTCCCATAGAAGAAGCGAGCTGAATTCGCAGTATATTTCGTTGACCGGGGTTATGTAATCCATTTTTTTCAAGTAAATCATGATATCTTTGAACGTATTATCATCGACCTCAAAAATTTCTTTGACAAGATTAAGGTTAATTTTATCACCTATTATTGCTGATCCCAGAAGTATATCATAGGCAACAGGGTTTAAATGTGCTAGAAGTGCAAGTCTGAATTCAAGCAGTCCTGTAAAATTAGTTGCAATTTCGAATTCCTGCCCGCAAAGCTGACAATCAAAGCATAGATTCAGCGCATGGTTTATATAAGAAGGGTTGCCTTTGCTAATCTGATAAATTTCATGGAGTTCGCTAATATTGAACTCTGGGAATCCCTGAATTTTTGATGTTTTTTGTTCTACAAGAGTGTAAATCTGCTTGAATTCAAGAGGAGCAATTCCAACGTCCAAATATATATTTTCTTCTTTTATTTCGGGAAAATAAAAATATCCCTTGGCAGGTTTTGGATCATTATATATAAGAAGTAGTTTTAAATTCGCCCAGATGTTACTTCTTTTTATATATCTGCTTATAAATTCATAAGAAAAACCATCTATAAAGTCAAAATTATCAATTGCAAAAACATATTTGTTTCTTGATGTTATACTATCAAATATTTTGTATAACATTTCAAAAGTTTTTGTTTTTGCTGCGGCTATTTGTTCAAACGTACCTTCTTTAACCGGATATAGGAAGTTAATTAAATCAAAAATATTATCGTTATTAAGTTCCGGAAATTCGTTTTTGAAAAATTTTGATGCATCTTTTTTGAACTGTAAATTATTGACACAGAAATTCGGAAGATTAAAAATATTCAGTAAAATATCCTGTACGACCCCTCCGGGAGTAATCTGGGTGATCTGAGTACATTTCCCGTAAAGCCATGAGATATTTTCTATTCTTAAATCATGCATTAAAGCTTTCAAAACAACAGTTTTACCAATACCTTTTTCTCCGCTCAGAGATAGTATTTTTTTTTCAGGTGACAGAAGTCCTTTCATTAAAATATTTTTTGCGCTCTGCTGGGCCATAAGGTTTGCGGGATATTCGGGTTTAATATTTTCAATATCTTTATCTTCAATATCAGGGAGAGAAAAAGAATAACCGCATTTGCGGCATTTTTTTACATTTGGAAAATTTACACTTTTACAGTTAGGGCAAAGTTTTAAAATTTCCTGCCCGCATTTTTTGCATTTAAAATCAAAAATAGTATTTACTGTGTTGCAATTTTTACAGACTAAACCGGTTCTTGCTTTGCAATAAGGACATTTAAGCGTATTGTCAGGAATAGTCTTTTTGCATATCGGACATTTCATTATACAAAAATCCTAGTTGAATGCTTGTTTTACTTGTTCCATCAGTCTGAATAATCTTTTGGAAACCTCTGATTGGGATATACCTAATTCATCGGCGATTTCTTTTTGAGTCATACCTTTTTCATATCTCAAATCGTAAAGTTTCAAATAGTTTTTATCCGGAGTACCTGCATCTATTTCGTAAATCAAATCAACGATTTTTTGTAAAATTTCTTTTTTTACAGCTAAATCTTCCGGTGTATCCTGAATATCAACTGGTTCATAAGTTATTATAATTTTTGAGTAATCAGGGATATCTGTTTGAACTGCTGATTCAAGAGGAAGTTCTCTTGATGACATATAACCGGTTTTAGTACGTCTTAATCTGCCTTCGCTTTTAAGAACATTTATAATAGATGTGGTTGCTATTTTTTTCAAATAAGCTTCCAGAGTTGCATCAGAACTTACAGTTTTAACAATTAAAAAAGATCTTTTGCAGGTTTCGTTGAAAAAGTCATCATATAAATCTTCGTTGTTAGCGAATTTTCTGTCACTTTTTATGATTTTTTCTATTAAATCTATTTTATCTTGAGCTAATTCCACTTTTAGTTTCCTTGTTCTTACAACATTATAGCATAATTAAAAGTATATGATAAGACTCAAATTGAAATCAGGGGTCTTAATCACGTCACTAGGCGGTTTTACGACGCTTAACGTATCTTTAACAGATTGTAACACAATGTTATCAATTTGTGTTGAGCCGCTACTGGAGGCTATATTTATACCCTGTATTGCTCCGGTATTGCTTAACTTAATATTTACTTTAACTTGATTTGTGTAAGCGTATTCTGTTGCAAGCAGAAGATCCGCTGATAATGATAGCTTAATACTTTTTCCTGCCGTTCTCAAATAAGTTTGCATTTTATCACTGTAAGAAAGACTATCAGTTACATCCCATACAAGTCTGTTCACGTTAAGGTAAGAACTTTCTCCTGATGAAGTTTTGGGTTTTGGTTTGGGGGTTATGTTACTAAGTTCTTTGGCCGGCGCAGGTTTTTGTATGGTTTTTGACTCCGGAGTTTTATTATTTACATTTAGATCCGGAGCATTTGTTGTCAGAACGTTATCTGGTGCTTCTAGAGGATTTTGAGTTCCCTGATTCATTGCAACTTCTGTTTCTGCGGGCTGTGGGGCCATCGGTTCAACGATATTTGATGTATTGTTATTTTTCGGTTTTAAAAGCACAACTGCAGAGGCTGCGGCAATAACTGTTACGAGAGCTGCGGTAACTATCAATATTTTTTTATTTGATGTTTTGTTATAAACTGCCGCTGCTGGGGGAACATTTTCAGAATTGGTATCTTCCATAAAGTTTTCATTATCAGTGTCGATACTGTTAATTTCTTCATTTAAACTGTCGAGTTCGGAATCTGAAGTTGTGTCGGTGTCGTTAAATAGCACATCGAGTTTATCATCATCATCATCTTCTTCTTCTTTGTGGTTGTTATCTGATAGCGGCATGGAATTATCTTCAAAGTTTAAGAGTTCATCAATTGATGTATCTGGAATTTCATCGTTGGATATTTGTTCGTTATCAGAATTTGAATCTTTGATAAGTTTTTCTATGTCATTTTCATCAGTAACAATATCGGATATCTTATTTTCTTCTTGTATATCTGGTTGTTCTATAATCTCAGGAATTAAATTATCTGTGGTATCTATGTTTTTGGGGGAATCTTCATGAGGTTGGCGGTTTTCAATTATTTGAGGATTTCCATTTATGTCTGAGGAATTTAAGATATCATCTATTTGTGATAATAATTCGTGTGAGGATATATTATCTGCGCCTTCCGGAATATTTGTATCATCAATCCCGAGGCTTTCTATTGAAATGTCATCCATATTGTCTGAGGATAAATTTTCAAGAAGATTTTTTCCGAAACCTTCTGTTTTTTCTGTTTCTTGTGGTACATCTTCAATTATTTCAGGTTGTATTTCCGATTCAATTTCCTGATTTTGTGCGCTGTTTTGTGGCAATTCGGCGAGCTCAGAAATATCTGGTTCATTTATTTCATCATTAAGCGGGTCAATATTTGGTGTTGTATCTGAATTAATTTCTTCCATATCCAAAGGTTCGTTTTGCGTCGCGGATAATTCGTTACAGGTATTATTACCGAATTTGGGAGCTTGTAATTCTTCGGGTTCAACTACCGGATCCTCATCAAATGACATGACATCATCCATAAAATCGTCAATATCGCTGTTTTTATCAATTGAATCTGCTGATACATTTATATCATCAAACGAAATTGTTTCTTCTTGATAATCATTTTGTTTTTGTAACGGAGTTTCAGCTTTTTCTTCCTGAATATCAATATCATCAAATGAAATAGTGTTCTCAATTTCATTTTTGTCAAAATCAAGTTCTTCTAATGTACTGGATGTATCTATATCGTCAAACGAGATTGTTTCTTCATTATAATTATCCATTGGAATCTGATTTTCAAGATTTGATGTATCTACATTATCCAGTGACAAGGCGTCTTGTGCAAAGTCTACAGGAGCCGGTTCATCAATTGGTTTTGGTTCTTCTATGTTGATTTTAATATCTTCAAAAGATATTTTATTATCTATAGAATCAATGTAATCCGTATTTTCTTGAACTTCGGGTAAATTTATATTTTGGAGGGATATTGTTTCCTCATTGATATTTTTTTCTTGAAATGCAAGATTGTCTGATAGTTCATGCTCAGTTTCTCCGGTATTTTCTGTGAACATGTTATCGACAAATTCTAGACCTGAATTTATAAAATCAAGAGATGAATCAATTTCTTCAGCTTTATTTTGAATTTCATTTTCTGCATTTTCACCAGTTTCAACTGTATTTTGGACAGTCAGATCAGCTATATTCGGTGTTGTATCATTTATTTCGTTTGTGGTATCCGGTATTAATGATTCAATATCAAAAGTAGAGTTATTATCCGGTGTGTTTACAGCTGTTTGTTCCATTGGTTCATCTGTAGTTGCGTCAATGGTTTCCAGCGCTGGGTTATTTAAATTTTCTGATTCCTCAATTTGTGATGGCAGTTGGTCTTGTGTAACCGGAGTTTCGTCCAAAACCGAATCAGTGCTGTTAAGACTTTCAAGTACATCAAAAGCAGGCGCAGATAAGGCTGCTGAATTTTTATCTTCAGGTGTTTTTCTGTTTATATTCGGATCTGTCATCGCCTTATATGAAAGAGTTTCAAAGTTTTCATATTCGATAAATTTGTCTCTTAAAGCGGCACTTTTTGTTAATTGTTTAATTAAATATCTTTTGTCATCTTCTGATATATCATTGTCTGCCATTGCAATTATAATACGTTCGGAATTTACTAAATCTTCTTGTGAAAGTGTTTCTTTTGTATTGCCTTTATGTGCGTCTATATATTTTTTCAAATCCTGTGCAGAACTAAGTTTTTCTTTTTCAATAAAGTAGTATTCATTATTGGCATTATTTTTATTTATAAGTTTTGGTTCAAAGAAACCGAGGAATTTCACATATGAAAAATCTTTTGAAAGATAAAATACTAGGTAAATATCTGGAACAATATTATATTGAAAATGTGATTTGGGGATAAAAATAACATTTTCGTCAAATACAACTCTTACGTCTATATGTATGTTCGGCAGCATGATATCTGAAATATCAAGTTCTTCAAGAACTTTTTTTATGGAATGTATATTATAAATATCAGAAACATCAATATTTTCTGATGCAAGATATTTTAGTGCTAGCTCAGCACCTAAGGTATTAATATATGCTCTGTTTCTGACGTCTTTATGTGCGAATGCATTTGCGGCTGCACTTGCATCAAGTTTATCCTGATTCTCTATATAAATTAAAGTTTCTTGTTCCGTACCCATGCTTTTTCTCCTTATTTCTATATAACAAGATGACACTCAAAAAAAAAATATTCCAATTTTTATGTAAATTTTTGTTACAATTATTGAAAAACTATTATTTTTTAGTCAAAATTAATTTGTCAGTCGTTTTTTATTTATTGTGAAATTGAAATTTATAAGTGTGTAGATAAAAAGGAGGTTTTTCCATGACAAATTCTGTTTCCAACGTAAGTTTTCGCGCTGAGTCTGCTGTTAATACTCAGGATTTAATTCATTCCCCTGGAAAATATACAACCCAGACTCCGAAAACAGAGGCTCAGGCTGATTCTTTTGAAAAAGAAGGTGCAGTTTCTGATAAAAAGAAAAGCAAAACTGGTGCTATTATAGGCGGAGTTGCAGCATTGCTGCTTGCATCATATGTTGGTCTTTCCGTTGCTGTTGGTAAAGGTAAAATATCCAAAAAAGTTGCAGCTGAAGGTGAAAATCTTAAATTCGGTGAGAAAGTTAACAACTTCTTCTATTCAATCGGTGATAGCGGTAGAAATCTTTGGAATAGAATTAGAGGTAAAAAAGCAGAAGATGCTGAAACAACCAAAACTCCTGAAGGAAATAAAGCTGATAAACCGGAAACCAGCACTGAAACCAAACCCGAAGGTACAGGCGAAGCAACTCCTAAAGCTGAAGGTGAAACCAAACCCGCAGATGCAGGTGAAGCGGTACCTAGAACTTAAGATAGTAGCGAAAATAAATAGTAATATAAAAGAAAAATATAAAAATCCGGCGTTTTATATGCCGGATTTTTTATTCAATAAATTCAGATAAAATAATATTGCTGATTAAAAAACCTCTATCTGTCATCGTAAATCCGTCATTAGTTTCTTTTAGATACTTATAAGAAACATATTTTTTTAAAGTTTTGCCGTACTTTTCCAGGAAATTTATGTTGAATTTTTTATTTATTTTTTTTACATTTATGCCTGATGTTTTACGAAATCCGAGAAATATTTCTTCCTCAAGTTGTTCCTGAAAAGTGAGCTTATGGTGATTTTCGTGTTTATAGGGAGCTTTTATGTAATCTTTTAAAATAGCTGTGTTGTTGTATCTTATCCCGTTTTCATATCCGTGGGCAGATACGCCGAAACCGTAGTATGTATTATTATCCCAGTAGTTTAAATTATGTTTTGATTCAAATCCCTTTTTCGCAAAGTTGCTGATTTCGTAGTGTTTAAATCCGTTTTGCGAAAGAATTTCAATTGCTTTTAAATACATTTCAGCCTGCATATCGTCATCAGGAAGGTTTTTGGGTGGATACTTATCAAAATAACAGTCATTATCTATTTTAAGTCCGTAAAGGGAAATATGATGGATATTTAATTTTGTTGCTATGTTCAAATCATTTTCAAAGTCTGTGAGTGTCTGTTCTGGCAGCCCGTATATAAGGTCAATGTTTATATTTTCAAATCCTGCTGCATTTGCAAGTGCAATGGAATTTTCAACATCTGCTGAAGTATGTCTTCTTGCAATAAGTTTTAAAATTTTGTCGTTGAAAGTTTGACATCCTAAGCTTAGACGATTTATTCCTACATTTTTTAATTCTTTAAAAAATTTTTCACTGACTGTTTCTGGATTTATTTCTACCGTAATTTCCGTGTGCTTGTCTGTGTTAAATAGGTCTGTAAGCATTTGAAATTCGGCACTTGAAAGCAGGGATGGTGTGCCGCCGCCAAAATAAAGTGTCTTTAGTTTTTCATTTTTGTATGACCATTTAATTTCTTTGATTAAAGCATATAAATAATTACTCTTTAAATTCAAATCAGTAAATGATACAAATGAACAGTAATTACATTTTGATTTGCAAAAAGGAATGTGAATATAAACATTTTGAGGCATGGTTATATTGTATAGAAAAATTTGATTTTTGCAAAATATCCATTAAATGATTGATGTGAAGTTTGCTCAAATATTCTATTGTATTTATGGGAAAAGCTCATTATTACAGACTTGAACAAGGGATAGAGAATTTTGAATACGGGAAACACAAATATCAATTCAACGGATTATAAAGAATTGTATGCGCAATACAATTGGTTTAGTAATGCTTTTCCGCCTGCAGTTCAGTCTGCTTCTGATGAATTTTTTCTGCCGGGTTTCAAATTTGTTCTTGCCGGCATAAGTAAAAATATTAACACTTTAATGGATAAAGATTCTTATTTTGTAACCAAAATTCGTATTGATAAACTTCATGATATGTTTTTCAGGACGTCGGAAAAGGCTGTTGGAATTTTATTGGATAAGATTCTTGGTAAATCAGGAACAAAATTTAATTTAAACAAGCTTACCGATTTGGAAGCAAAAATAATCACTTCGTTTAATGATTATATGTATAATGCGCTTTCAAGATATTTAATCCCTGCCCCACCTGCTTTGAAGCGTACAAATTTTGATGTTATACATCTGACATTTTTGTTGAAAGACATTGACTCAAACACTGCCTCAAAATTTATAATAACTTTGCCCCAAGAACTTTTAAGTCCAGAAATTGTTACATCTAAAGGTGACAAATTTAATTATACGGATTTTTCGTCGAGCATAATTGAAGCTGCAGTTGAAATCGGTTCAACCCGTTTTAAACTTATTGACATAAAAAATATTGAAACAGATGATATAGTGGTTTTTGATAACAGTGATATCAGGCGTATGGTTTTAAAATTTCGAGAACACAAAAAGGATATAAATTTAAACCCGAATCCCGGACTTGTGCTGCCCGTAGAAAACGATGGAGGAGAAGATATGACAGATGAAAATACTAACCTTTGGGATAGTATAGAAGTTGAGATGAATGCTCAGTTTGATACTGTGAAAATAACCCTGGGAGAATTAAAAAATATAGAAGAAGGTTTGGTTGTTGATTTAACATCGATTTATGATAATAAAGTTACACTGAGTGTTGAGGATAAACCAATTGCACGCGGTGAACTTGTAATCGTAAATGATCGTTATGGTGTAAAAATTGAAGAGGTTATTGCAAAAACACCAGCAGCACAAGTTTCTGCTGATAATGTTCAGGTCGAAATTCCAGCCCAAGAAGAGACCGATGAGGATGAAACTTCTACCGTACAACAACAGCCTGTACAAGAGCAGACGACTGATGAAGAAGATGAATTTGATTACAGTGATTTTGAATTGGAAGACGAGGATATATAACCGTTTTTTTAGGAGGTATAATGGGAGGTTATCTGATAAATTTTATAGTTTATACGGCAGCTATGGTCGGAGTTATTTTTCTGGCAGTTATTGTATATAACAAATTTTCTTTCAGCAGCGGTTCACGTTCAAAGTTTTTAAAAGTTGAGGATTGTATAAATCTTGCCCCCCGTAAAAATCTTTATGTAATAAAAGCTGGTGCAGAGCGCTTTCTTGTAGCCTCGGATGTTGGAAGGACGTCGCTTATTGCAAAACTTGATGCTGGAAATGTTGATAAATGTAATAGGCCAGGCATGATTGAAAAAGAAAAGATAAAAAGTACCTGCAGTGTAGATGATCTTCCTACAATAGTAAATTTTTCACAAAACGGGCGCGCAAGTCAGAAAAAGGTTTTTAAAAACATAATAAATAATATTTAGAGGCACAAATATGGATACAATAATAAAAGATATGAACCCTGTGTTACAAATGCTTATATTAATGACGGTATTTTCACTACTGCCATTGGTGTTTTGCTGCATGACAAGTTTTTTGAGATTTGTTATAGTGTTTTCAATGTTGAAAACAGCAATGGGTACTCAGCAGGTTCCGCCATCTATTGTTATAATTGGTCTTGCTATGATTTTGACGTTTTATACAATGGGCGGAACTTTTCAAAAAATGTATGAAATGGGAGCAGTTCCGTATCATAAAAATCAAAATATTGTCGAGGCAATAAATGAGGGCTCAAAGCCATTGAAAGAGTTTATGATGAAACAGACGAGAGAAAGTGATCTGGCATTTTTTATAGAAGCTTCAAAAGGAGCACCGCCAAAAAGTCCTGATGAAATAACAGTGTGGCAGGTTGCGCCGGCATTTATAATCAGTGAACTTAAAACATCATTTGAAATCGGATTTATCATATTTGTTCCGTTCATTGTGTTAGACCTTGTTGTAGCAAATATATTGCTTGCTTTAGGTATGTTTATGCTGTCACCGACTATTATATCACTGCCGTTTAAGCTTTTGATATTTATTGCGGTAGATGGCTGGGCTTTAATTGTTCAGGGACTGGTTACAAGCTATAATTAGAAGCTGTTTATGACAGGAGAAATAAAATGACCAAAAATACAAAAAGAGAAACTACAAGAACAGAAGTCAGGAGGGCAGGATGTCAGGCTTTTTACAAAAGTTATTTTCGCGCAAGTCGCCGATAAAAGCTTGCCCTCTTTTCCTGTGACCATCCGGACTTTCGGGTGATTTATAGATTTAAACATTAACAGATGAGGTATAACAATGGAAGTTTTAATTGAATACTTGGCAAAAGGCTTTTTGATAATGCTTGCAATTTCAATGCCCTGTGTACTAGTTGCAGCAGGCATAGGTCTTGTTGTCGGTATTTTGCAGGCTGTTACTCAGGTTCAGGAACAAACCATTGCGGCTGCTCCGAAAATTCTCGGAGTATTTCTTGTTATTGTAATCGGCGGCATCGGATTTATTAATATGCTGAAAGGGTTTGTGGCAGACGGTTTTGCAATGGCTTTTAATCTTGTTTCTAAAAATGATGCGTATGTTCTTCCTGCCGATTATTTTAAATATACAACGCCTTTTGAGCATGAAATGAATGATAAATTTAAAAATGTGCCGGATATTGATGAAATTATGAAGAATCCGGGGAAAGTACCTTTTATAGATCAGCAGCAGAAGACAAAATACTATGCAAGTCCGCAAAATCCTATGCCGCGTCCTAATTTTGTTGAGACAAACCAGATTTTGGGCAGGTAGAGAATACGAGTGAAAGGAAGGTAAATAAGATTGCAAGAACTTATTGAAGAGTTGATGAAAATTTTTCCAATGCTTAATGCCTACCTTGCGGCCGGGATATTTATATTTGCGCGTTTACTTGGTTTTTTCAGACTGGCTCCTGTTTTTAACAGAAAAGAAATTCCGGGTATGGTAAAACTCGGGCTTATATTCTTAATAACTATAGTTTTGACTTGTACGATAAAACCTGATGTAACAATAATTAAGGAATCATTTGCACTTTCAATTCTTTTGAACATGGTAGTCGGGGCAATGATAGGATATATTGCGCAGTTAATTTTGTTAGCGGTAGATGCGGGTGGTGACATGATTAATATGCAAATGGGGCTTTCGTCTGCAATGGTTTTGGATCCGACTACATCTTCACAGGTTTCGATTGTCGGGAAATGTTTTCAGCTTCTCGGGCTTATAATTTTTATACAGCTTGGCGGAATTTACTGGCTTTTGCACGCTCTTATGCGCAGCATTGAAATATTCCCGCTGGATGCAACGATTATACCGTTGAAACAGCTTGTGAACATGGATTATATGGTTGAGTTATCGTCAAATGTTTTATTTATGGGGTTACAAATAGCTTCTCCCATACTTCTTGCGACTTTGGGACAGGATATTATCCTTGGGGTAATTTCAAAAACAGCTCCGCAGGTAAATGTTTTTCAATTAAGCTTTCTTTTCAAACCTGTGTTAGGAGCGGCAATTCTTGTTTGGATTTTGCCAATGCTTGTGAATATAATATCGGATTATTTTTTGTCGTTTGCAAAGATTATTTAAAATTTTTAAAAAATTTTTCGTCAATTAATTCAGCTTCTTTTACAAGGTCGTCTATAATAGTTTTTTCTATATCTTCTCTGTTTGTGTAAAGTTTGGGGTTCAAAGCAAAATCGGATGAGCCTTGTACGTTAAATTCAGGTTTTTTATGAAATAAATTCGGAGTAATTTCTTGAATTTTATATTTAAGTCCATATTCAACTGCTCTGCCAAAATCTCCTCTGGTGCGTTTTTCATATTGCGAAATAAAAACATCATAATTGTTTCCCAGATTTTGAACTACAGGGGAATTTTTCAGGACGCTCGAGATTTCCGGCGAAACATTTTTGAAATATAATCCGTTAAAATTTGGATTATTTTTACAGTTTGAAATTTTCATAAGAATATGAAAAAACGTAAAAAAAAATTTTTGCTATAAGGCATAGTAAAACTCAATGATGTCTGCAAGGTCATACTGCCAGTTTCTAATATGATAAAGGTATAGTGTGTTTTCTGGAACTATGTCTTCCATTTGTATAAGGGCGTTAATGAGAAAAATTTTTTTTACTGTAAGCACAAAACACTCTTCAAGTTCAAGCATCCAATTCATAATATTCCAAATCATATAAACCTTCTTTAATTTAATGCCTCTTTTATAGTGCATAAAATACCATATATAGTGCAAAATGTCAAGTTATTTAAAATAAATCTATAATTTTATTATGATAGTTTGTAAACTTGATGATTTAATTTGGCAGCATAAAGCAACAGCAAAGGAAATAGCACTCAAGACAGGAATAGGCAGAAATACGTTATCTCGTTGGAGAAATAACAAGACAACTGCCTTTGATGCCAAAACTTTAGACTTATTATGTAAATATTTCAACTGCAGAATTTCTGACCTGCTTGAGTTTACTCCTGATTAGGCTGACTGCTGATGCCGAATTTTTAAATTTTTTACAAAATCGCCGATTGCAAAGGCGTCTACCGTGCCGACAATTATTTCAAAGTCTTTAACTTCTTCCTGAAGTTCGTCTTTCATGTGGGCTAAAAGTCCGGGGATAATTATTTTTCTATTTTTGACTTTATTTGCAAAGTCGAATTTTTTTAAAGTTTTTGCAACCATTTTTGCCGTGAATTTTTCTGCTGACCATGCAGTTAAAACGCTCATGCCTTCTGCCGGAGTTACGATTAGGTATGACGGGACAGGCAGGCCTTCGAGCTCATTTGCGACCGCAAAGAATGTAAGTGCAAAATTTGTTGTCATAAATATGAGCGAATTTTCATCGGGATTGTTAAATTCATAAATTTTAGGTTCTACCTGCAGAGGTTTCTGCGGATCTGTGAAAATGTTTTGTCTTAAAGTCATAAGTGCTGTTATCAAATACGGATCAAAATCTTCAAAAACAAGCATATTAGCGTATTTACAAATATAATAAGATGCTTCGGCGCAGAGCTGGTTTAAATCTCCGGTGTGTTTAAAATAAACGCAGACAGGAGATGAATAGTTTTCATCTTTTTCTAAAACGGCTTTTTTGCGTGTATCAATAAGTTCTTTTGATGTTTTTGAAAATTTTTCATTAACTATTTCTTTGATTGGGAGTTTTTTATAATCTTCGTAAGTTATACAGTCCGGCAGACTACCGTTTTTAGTAATAATTAAATCAATTTTTAAATGTTCGTTTACTCTGGTAATTTCAAAATTTTTTACCTGTTCAAATTTTTCTTTCCAATCGTGTTCGGATAAATCAATTATGACCGCAATAGCGGTTTTGTTGATAAAAGTTTTTTCGTGCCTGTATAAAACATTTTCTCCGCCGATTTTAACTCCGTTTATATCAACTGTTTTTTGGGGTTCTTTTGAATTTTGTTCACAAATTTTTTTTAATTCGTCAGACACATAAGGGCAGTTTTCGATATCAATATTGTGTTTTGCAAGTTTTAGCGCAAAAGCCATACATGTCGGACAGCCGCACATCTTGCAATTGGTATGTTCAGCTTTTTTGGCTGCCGGAAGATATTTAAAAATTTGCAATCCCGAAAGTTCTGTCATACCAATCCTTTCATTACATTTACAGCCTGCTGTTTTGTCATTACTATGTAATCGGCTCCTGCGGCCAGTACTCCCGCAGCAGAAGCAATTTCAAGGTATAAAGCGAGATTTTCATCTTTTGCTTCTTTGGTTTTGGCTGTTTCTTCCGGTGCAAAAGAAATTAAAGGCATATTCAGATATTTGTCGCCCAGTTTATTATCAGAGCAAGTTCCTTCAAGTTTAATTTTTTCCATTATACTGTAGCCGTATTCAAAACCGTATCCTAGTCCTCCGATATCCGTATCAATTAATATTTTATCTAACCCCAGTCCCATATCTGATGTTAAAATATTCATTTCTTTTGCAAGGTTAATATCAATCGGGGTACGGATAATCAGTTTGTGTCTGCCTTTTATCACTGCAGGTACAATACTTTTGTAATTATTTTCGTTAGCAATACCTATTATGCATTCCCTGTCAATGATATCCATAACTTGAGACAGAAGCGTCATATCAATTGAATCTTCACCGCACCCTCTGAGCATGAGCGGCTTTTTGATTTTCTGAAGAAGATTTTTAAAAGCCGCTAATTCATTTTCCCAATTCTCGATGGTAAACTTTATGCCTAAAATATCACAGTCAGTATTAAAATTTTTTTCAACTTCGCAAACAGGAATCTGCAGTATATACTTAACTTTGTCTTTCACTTGCCACTCTGTTCATAATTTCCTGAAATTCGTCAGCATCTATTGTTTCTTTATCAAGAAGTTCTTTTGAAATTGCTTCCAGCATATCTCTGTTTTCATTTAATAATTTTTTTGCTTCTTCATACTTTGTATCAACGATGTTTTTCATTTCTTCATCAATTTCAAAGGCTACCTGCTCCGAATAATCTCTCTGGTGGCCGAAATCTCTGCCCATAAATACATTTTCCTGATTTTTTCCGTAAGCCATGTTGCCGAGTTTATCGGACATGCCCCATGCTGTAACCATTTTTCTTGCGATGTTTGTTACGTTTATAAGATCTTGTGAAGCGCCTGTGCTTACTCTGTCTTTGCCGTAAACTATTTCTTCAGCCGCTCTTCCGCCTAAAGAAACTGTAATCTGTGCTAAAAGTTTTGCTTTATTTGTGTGTACTTTTTCATCTTTAGGTTTTGTCCACGTAACACCAAGTGCGTATCCGCGCGGAATGATGGAAACTTTATGAAGCTCGTCAGCATCTTTCAATAATTTCGCAAGAAGAGCATGGCCGACTTCGTGATATGAAGTTAATTCCTTATCTTCATCAGTCATAACTTTGCTTTTCTTTTCAATGCCTGCAATAACTCTGTCAATAGAATTATCAATATCTTCCATTGAAATTTTATCTTTGTTATGGCGTGCCGCAAGAAGTGCAGCTTCATTCAGCAAGTTTTGCAAATCGGCGCCCGTGAATCCCGGTGTACGTTTTGCAAGTGTTTTCAAATCAACTTCCGGTTCAAGCTGTTTGTTTTTGGCGTGAACCTTTAAAATCTGTTCTCTGCCTCTTACATCAGGCGCATTAATATAAATCTGCCTGTCAAATCTGCCCGGTCTTAATAAGGCGTTATCTAAAATATCAGGTCTGTTTGTTGCCGCAATTACTATGATATTTGTATTTTCATCAAATCCGTCCATTTCAACGAGCAATTGGTTCAGTGTCTGTTCGCGTTCATCGTGTCCGCCGCCCATACCGGCACCTCTTTGTCTGCCTACAGCGTCAATTTCATCAATGAATATAATACAGGGCTGGTGTTTTTTCGCCTGTTCAAACAAATCTCTGACACGGCTTGCACCAACGCCTACAAACATTTCAACGAAATCAGAACCGCTGATAGAAAAGAAAGGAACTCCGGCTTCACCTGCAACGGCTTTTGCCATTAAAGTTTTACCTGTTCCGGGAGGACCTACAAGCAGAACGCCTTTAGGAATTCTAGCTCCGAGTTTTATATATTTATCGCCGTTTTTCAAGAAGTCAACAATTTCTTCTAATTCCTTTTTCTCCTCGTCAATCCCTGCTACATCTTTAAATGTAGTTTTTACTTTGCTGTCAAGAAGCATTTTTGCCTTGCTTTTCCCGAAAGACATTGCCTGAGAGCCGCCGGCCTGAATACTTTTTGCCATAACTGCAAGAAATACTAGAAGCAATATTGGAAGTAAAAGATAGCTTAATATATTTCCTATTGCTTTGGATGATTCCGTTGGGCGTGTAATTTGAACTTCTGCATTCGAAGCGTCAAGTTTTTTCATTAAATCAGGGTCAAAATTAGGTGTTAGAACTTTATATTTTATAATAGGAGCTTTTTGTTCTGCAACTCCGAAAGGATTATTTACTGTCGGTGCTGTTGTGTTAGCACTTTGCTCCGGCTGGTTGACAGGAATTGCCAACAAGTAGTCATCTGCTTTTTCTATTTTTTTGAATTCACCTTTACTGAGTCTTTCCAAAAAATTTGAATATGAAATTTCGGTTACTTTTGTAGTCGGCGCCGATAAAAATACTGATGATACAAAAAGGAGTACAACAATTGATAATACAATGTACATGCCTGCAGACTGACTTTTATTCATTAAAAAATTCCTCTCTTATTACGTTAGTTATTATAGCTTAAAAATTAAAAAAAACAAATAGCTGAAATTATGGATTTATATATAGGTTCTAGCTCATAAAAAAAGATGGTTTTTTAATCCATCTTTCTTATCTGTTTTCCTTTTTTTCTCTTTTCCTGTTGATTATCTAACGACTTTTGATACAAAGTTTGCTATTTCAAAAAATGAGTCTTTTACAAATTCTTTTGCGAGTGTTTTTATTGGTCTGTTTTCAATTACGTCAAATACGTAATATATCGGATCTTTTGAATTGTTGAATCGCATTCTTCT
Source organism: Candidatus Gastranaerophilales bacterium (assembly GCA_944326015.1). Classification (GTDB taxonomy): domain Bacteria; phylum Cyanobacteriota; class Vampirovibrionia; order Gastranaerophilales; family Gastranaerophilaceae; genus Stercorousia. The sequence continues at coordinate 12,835 of CALVCJ010000011.1, read as the reverse complement.
ATCTTTTTGAGCTAAATAGTCGAAGTCTTCAATATTAAAATTACCATTTTCTTTTCTTTTTCTCTTTCTAACCAGAGTCCCAAATTGCCCGTTTCCGTTTGTGTTGTTATTTAATTCGCCTGTTGTTGGTAACATTTTTTTTCTCTCTCTTTATTTATCTCTTACATATATATAAAGTATATTATTGAGAAAAAATTGCCTTTTTACATTTCTCTTTGTAAAGAAATATTACAAAAATTTATCTGCACTTTGTTTTTCCGTTTATTGATAAATCATCACAATGCAAGTAGTCCATATTCCCGTTCATTATTACCCAGCCTGTACATCTTGAATAATTTTTTCCGTTTAGACAATAATTTTTAAATGTCGCATTATCAGTGCCGTAAGGATAAATTCTGTTAGGTTGAATTATAAATGCAAATACGTTGTTATCTGTTTTTATATCTGTTGTTATATAAAAATCTCCACAATATTTATTATATGTATTTTGTCCGTTACAATTTGATGGTTTTAAATACAGGCCCATTATTTGCGTTCCGTCTGCTAATACATAACCTGTATTTGCAGAGTTCCCTTCGCCTTTAGTATTATGAAGCTTTTGATATTCTGCTTTTGTTAAATATTTAGACATAATTGTAAAAAATTTGTCATATTCTTCTAATGATTCTTCACTATGAAGACTATTCCCATTATCATCTTTATACGTTTCAGAATCTTTCAATCCCCAATTATCTATAGTTCCATTTTCCTGTACCGCCATTGCATAAGCCTGCGAAAATACGCTGTAAAATTTTTTAACTCTCGTTACCGTTGCTTGTTCTCTGTATTTTTGAACAAGTGAAGGTAATGTGAGAGCTGCAACAACTCCTATTATCCCGAGTGTTATTAAAACTTCTGCTAAGGTAAAGCCTTGTTTCATAAAATTTCCTTCCTTAATTTTGTAAGATATTACCTTACATATTTAATAATATTATTGATGCAAAATAAAAATATGTCAAGGCTCGAAAAACTGGGACAGAACATAAAAAAGTACAGAAAAATGAAAAAATTATCACAGAATGAATTTTCCGAAATGATAAATTTTTCACGTGAACACCTTGCCTGTATTGAGACAGGAAAAGAATATATAAGTTTAAGAAAATTATTTTTGATAGCTGATACTTTAGAAGTTTCGCTCAAAGACTTAATTGATTTTGATTAGATTATTTATCTAATTCTACAATGCTGCTGCTATCAGCATTAAGGTTTTTACCTATTGCTTTTTCAAGAGAAGCTTTTGCTGAGTTGTACTGGTAAAGCGCATTATAGTAGTTTAATTGTGCCTGCTGGTAGTTTATCTGCGCGTCTTTAAGTTCTGTCGGATCGGCTTCTCCTACACGGTAGCGGCCGTAAGATAGTTCATAATTTTCTTTTGCCTGTTTTACGCCGAGCATTGCAACAGGCATCTGGTTTTTCTTTTCTTCAAGCAAGAGGTATGCGTTTTGAATTTCGAGATATATTTGATTTTGAGTGTTTTTAGCATTGGCAATTTCTTTATCATAAAGGTATCTTGCTTCTTTAATTTCGTTTTTAATTAACATTCCGTTGACAGTCGGGAAGTTTAAATATCCGCCGATATTGTAACCGTAGTTAGAAGCCCAGCTTTTACCGCCGACCTGAAACTGACCTTCGACAGAGAGAGTTGGAAAATATGATTTTTTTACTAATTTTACTGTTTGATTGGCGCTTTCAACTTTTAATTCCGCAAGTTTTAATTCAGGGCGTGCTTCTCTTGCAATTTCAATTGCGCCGTTAAAGGTTACATCAACCGGTTCATATTTTAGCCGTTCCTGAACGTTGTATTTATCAATAAAAGGGACACCCATTACGTTATTAAGTTTTGCAATTGCTAAATTCACCGCATTATCCGCCTGAATAAGCTGTAATTTAGCATTGCTTAAATTTACTTCGGCAATTGTAACATCGACTTTAGGGTTCATGCCGATTTCATAAAATGCTTTTGCCTGATTGTAGAACATTTCAAATTTGTTAACTGTATCTTCTGCAACGCGTTTATTTTCAAATGCGTATAAAAGGTTATAGTATGCATCTTTTGTCTGATAAATTACGTCGTTAATTGTTGCGCCGAGGGTTGTTTTATAAGCTTCATAATCTAAACGTTTAATAGTTGCCTGATTTTGGGTTACGCCAAAGTCGTAAAGCATTTGCTGGAGTGTAATCTGACCAAGTATATAATAATTAAATGTCAGGTTTCTGTTGAATACGTCAGACAACTGTAATTGACGTATTCTTGTGTAGCCTGTCTGCCAGCTTAACTGCGGGAAATAATTTGACCAGACCTGTTTAATTCTTGTATCAGATGCAAGAATATCATGGAATGCAGCATTAATCTGCGGATTGTTTCCGAGTGCAAGTTCTATGCATTTGTCGAGTGTCATGTCAATATTTTTTTCAACAGAACCTTCTATGATAAAATCAGCCTCGCCGTTTTTTTGAGGAAGAACGGCATCGGCTGGGGGGTATTCTTTTTCATTGACTTTGTTCCCTATATCGTCTGCTGAAAAAGCATTCAGACCCGTAAAATTCAATATTAAACATAATATTATTATTTTTTTGAACATTTAACTATTCCTTTTTTTGAATTCTTTAGCTTTTTTAGATATGGTAGCTTTAAAGTTTTCAACCATAACGAAAAATGCCGGAACAAGAAAAGTTCCTATAAATGCAACCGCCATCATTCCGCCGAATACTGTCATACCTACGGAGTTCCGGCTGGCAGCACCTGCCCCCTTTGCAAATACCAGAGGCAAAAGCCCCAATATAAAGGCTATATTTGTCATCATAACCGCTCTAAATCTTAATTTTGCAGCCTGCATAGCCGAATCAACTATACTCATTCCGGACTGGTGAGCGTCTTTTGCAAATTCTATAATCAAAATTGCCTGTTTTGTTGATAAACCTATCAACATAACAAGCCCGATTTGAGAATATATATCGAGCGAATATCCTGAAACATACTGGAAGAATAGCGCACCAACAAGTGCAACGGGAGAAATTAAAAGTACTGCAATCGGAAGCATCCAGCTTTCATATAAGCCGACAAGGAACAGATATATGAAAACCAGCGACATTGCAAGGATAGGACCTATTTGTCCGCTTGATTCTTTTTCCTGTAAAGAACTGCCTGACCATGCGTAACCCATGTCTTTTGGCAGAACCTGATCGGAGATTTTTTCCATAGTGCTCATTGCCTGCCCTGAACTTACTCCGTTTCTGGCCTGTCCGTTAATCAATATTGACGGATACATATTAAATCGCAGCTGGCTGTAAGGTCCTACAATATTGCTTATTGTAACAACGGATGAAAGCGGAACCATTGTTCCCGATTTGTTTTTTACGTAAATTTTATCAATATCGGAAGGCTTTTCTCTGAATTCCGAATCAGCCTGTAAATATACACGGTAAACACGTCCGTATTTGTTAAAGTCATTAACGTAAGATTTTCCGAAATAACCTGATAGAGCGCTGTAAATTTCGGAGATATCAACACCCTGCGCGAGAGCTTTTTTCTCGTCAACTTTTATTAAAAGCTGGGGCAGATCTGCCGTAAATGACGTATAAACCATCTGGAAGTCAGAACTTTTATTGGCTTCCGCAATAAGTTTCTGCGCTTCCTGATAAAGCTCCTGAGGGGTTCTGTCCCCTTTATCGAGAAGCTGGTATTCAAAACCGCCGAACATACCCAAACCTGAAATTGAAGGCGGTGAAAATGATGCAATTGTTGCAGACGGATAATTGGCAAATTCTTTTTTAATTTTCGCCAGAATACTCTGCATTGACTGATCTTTACTTTTACGTTCCGACCAATTTTTCAATTGCGCAACGATAAGCGCGGTATTTTCACCTGAATATCCGACAAGGTTAATTGTTGTGTCAACACCCGGGATAGCTAAAATTCTTTTTTCAACTTCTTCTGCGACCATTTCCGTTCTCGATGCTGATGAGCCGTCAGGAAGCTGAATTTGAGAAAATACAGCGCCTTTGTCTTCTGTCGGCAAAAAGCCTTTCGGTATAAGATAAAACATCCCCGCCGTAAAAATAATTATGCCGAGATATAAAATTACTGTAAGTTTAGGCGAATTTATAAAGATTTTAACACCTTCTAGATACTTGTCCCTGATACCGTTAAACCAGTCGTCAAATTTCTGGATAAATTCGAAATCCGCTTTTTCTTCGCCTGATTTCAAAATCATTGCACACAGCGCTGGAGCAAGAGTAAGCGCAACAAGTGTGGACAAACCGATTGAAGATGCAATACACAAGGCAAACTGTCTGAACATCTGCCCTGTAATCCCTGCCATAAACGAAACCGGCACAAATACAGCCATTAAAACAAGAGAGGTTGCAAGAACGGCACCGAATACTTCTTCCATCGTAACTTCCGTTGCATCAACAGGTGTTTTACCTTCCTGAATATGTCTCTGCGTATTTTCAAGTACAACAATCGCATCGTCTACAACAAGACCTACCGCAAGTACAAGTCCGAATAAAATCAGCAGGTTTATAGAAAAACCTAAAATATTCATGAATATAAACACGCCGATTAAAGAAACAGGAATTGCACAGAAAGGAATAAGCGCGGCTCTTGCACTTCCGAGAAACATATAAGTTACAATACCTACAAGGACAATCGCAAGTCCTATAGCGTTAATAACTTCTTTAATTGATTCTCTTACAAATTCCGTTTCATCACGCTGAATTTTGTATTCAATCCCCTGAGGGAAACTTTTGCTGAGTTCCGCCATTTTAGCTCTGATTTTATTTGAAAGATCGATTGCGTTAGCTTCAGGAAGCTGGCTGATTGAAATAATTGCCGAGTCTCTTCCGCCGATTCGCGAGAAATAAGAATAACTTTCGGCACCGAGTTCCACTCTTGCTATATCTTTAAGCTTAATCTGAGAACCGTCAGGTTTTGAACGCACAATAATATCTTCAAACTCTTTAACATCTTTCAAACGGCCTTTAGTCCTCATTGTTAGTTTGATGAGCTGTTTGTTTTTCATAGGTTCAACACCTAAATCCCCTGCGGGCACCTGAGTGTTTTGAGCCTGAATTGCGCTGTTAACCTCTGACACGGAAACTCCGAGACTGGCCATTTTGGAAGCATCAAGCCATATTCTCATAGAGTAATCCGATGAGCCGAATACCGCAACTTTACCTACACCTTTAATACGTGCAAGTTCGTCCTTAATATATATTGATGCGTAGTTTGCAACATACAGAGAATCATAAGTGTGTGTCGGGGAATTTACTGAAATCATCATTAAACCTGGACCGCCCGTTGATTTTTTTACGGAAAGCCCGTATCTTCTAACTTCTTCAGGCAGACGCGGGGTAACAAGCTGAAGCTGGTTTTGAACGTTTACAACAGCCATATCAGGATCCGACCCGATTTCAAAATACAAAGTAAGCTGATACTGTCCGTTCTGGGAAGTAGAAGACATATAAATCATATCTTCAACACCGTTTAACTGTGCTTCAACAGGCGCCGCAATAGTATCTTCTATAACATCGGCGCTTGCTCCGGCATAAGTTGCTGTTACAACAACCTGCGGAGGAGTAATTGACGGATATTCTTCCAGAGGAAGCATAAGCATCATTAATGCGCCCGCAATCATTATTGCCAGAGATATTACAATAGCCAGTTTGGGGCGTTTTATAAATAAATTTCCTTTGTTTTCGTTTTGCATCATATCCCTTTATTTGGAAGCTCAGATGTACAGAGGGCAGGAGGTCAAGCTGTTATAGGTGCTGCGCACAAAATTAACTATTGAAACCAGCCTGCCTTCCTGTCATCCTGACTTCTGATCCTCTATTTCGTTACTTTTTCTGTTTTGATTTTTTGCATTTCTTCTTCTGTTACGATTTTGACAGGTTTACCGGGAATTACCTTTTGCAGGCCTTCGGTAACAATTCTGTCGCCTTTTTGTAAACCTTCCGTGATAATCCAGTTTTCACCGTGCTGTTCGCCTGTTTTTACATAAGTTAACTGCGGAAGTTCATTTTCATCGAGTTTGTAAACATATTTTCCTGCCTGATTTTCAAGAACAGCCGTAACCGGTGCAACAGGAACATCAACAGGATTATTGGAATATAGTTTGACCGTAACAAATTCTCCGTGTATAAGCTGATTATTCGGATTTTGGAAAGTCGCCCTCATTGTAACCGTACCTGTAGAAGGATCAACTTTGTTATCTTGAAAATCCTGAACACCGTTTGACGGATATTTTGCTCCTCCGCTTAAGAGAAGTTCGACTTTTCTGTTTTTGTTATTAGACTTATCAGCACTTGAAAGTGCCTGAAAATCATTTGAATCAAGCGGGAAAGTTACATATATCGGATTTGTGCTGTTAATTGTCGTTAAAGCTCCTGAAGTCGGGGAAACATAGTTTCCTACAGTAACATTTATTATCCCGACTTTGCCGTCCACTGGAGATTTAACTCTTGTGTAACTCAAATTTCTGTTTGCATCATTGTAGGATGCTTCTGCTGAGGCAAGCTGGGCTTTTAGAGCATCTCTGTTGGACAGCATCTGGTCATACTGCGCTTTAGCAATATAATCCTTTTTTACAAGTTCTGCCGCGCGCGCAAGCTGTTTTTCCGCATAAACAAGCTGTGCTTTAAGATTTTTAACATTTGCACCTGCAACATTTGCAGCGTTTGAATATTCGGTGGGTTCAATTAAAAATAAAACCTGTCCTGCCTTTACATAATCACCTTCTTTAAAGTAGCTTTTCTGTAAATAACCTGAAATACGCGCGAGAACATCAACCCTGTATTTTGAAACAACCCTTCCCGGTGCCTCAAAACTTCTTATAACACTTTGACTTTCAATTTCCTGAACTGTAACGCTCGGAGCAGGTTTATTCCGCATCGACTTATTTTGCATAATGCTTGAAAATTTGGAATATCCAAATCTTATAAGTATAGCGGCTATAATTATAGACAAAAATATTATAATATTTTTTTTCATTGTCTCTCCCTGTCTGATTTTTAGGTAAATGGTTTTGTGTTGCATTTACAACATAATTTATTTTACTATTAAACATAAATTGATGTCAATAAAATTGTTTCAAGATTATCCTGATGATTAACTAAATTTTTCTATATCTTATTGGGAATGGAGCTAAACTCCCCCTTCCTCATTAGGGAGAGGGATTAGGGAAAAGAGTTAAACAAGAACAAGGATAAAAATTCGCATCTCTCTAACTCTCTCGCAAAGACAGAGGACGTTTAACAATTTCCCCTCCCTCATTAGGGAGGGGGTAGGGGTGGGTAATAAGCTTTACATTTTATCAAATCAATACCCATCTAAATCTTCCCTAATCAGGGAAGACTTTTTTACTGTTTCCAACACTTGACAAACAGAATAAAATAGTAAATAATATAAATACAGGGTGGCAGCTTGCCAAGCTTGCCGGATGCCCTTAGAGGTCTAACGGTTCTTATCTGTTCAGGTAAGAGCCGTTTTTTAATACAAATAAAATCATAAAAATTAGTAATAAACTAATATTGAATTTATCCATATCAGCCCCCTTTCTAGTCGGGAACCAACCCGAGGTCTACAATGTATGTGTAGGCGGTTCCGTTTCGAACAGGACATCTTTTACCCTGTGGTACTATAATACCATAAACCAGCCAATTTGTCGATTTTGCTTACCCTCTCTCTAACTCTCTCGCAAAGACAGAGGACGTTTAACAATTTCCCCTCCCTGATTAGGGAGGGGGTAGGGGTGGGTAACAATGAGTTTATTAATCTAAAAAATTTTACAACCCATCCAAGCCTTCCCTATCCAGGGAAGGCTAAATTTCTCTCCCTCGGGGGAGGGATTAAGGGAGAGGGGAATTATCAGAAGGCCTGAAGTTCAGAGGTCAAGAAGGCAAGCTTATTGCATTTATAGAGATGAGCAGGTTTAAAAATCCCCTCCCTTCTTAGGGAGGGGTTAGGGGTGAGTAACAAAGTTTGTTAATCTAAAAAAATAACCCATCCAAACCTTCCCTATTTAGGGAAGGCTTAATTCCCCTCCCTGATCAGGGAGGGGTTAGGGTGGGTAACAATTTTTGTGATAGTATAATAAATATGCCGACCCAAAAAGAAAATGCCAGATATTTAAGAAAAAATATGACACCCCAAGAACAAAAACTTTGGGATGTAATAAGAAACAGACAATTTTACGGATACAGATTTTTAAGACAATATGTAATAGGTGTTTATATAGTTGATTTTATATGCAGGGAGAAAAAGTTAATTATAGAAATTGACGGAGGCCAGCATAATGAACCTAAAAATCTTGAATATGATAAACAAAGGTCTCTATATTTAGAAAGCAAGGGGTATAGAATTATACGCTTCTGGAACAATGAAATAGATAATAATATTACAGGTGTATACCAACAACTACAAAAGGAATTTGATATTAAAGAAAAACAGTTATAAGCTTATTCCCCTCCCTAATCAGGGAGGGGTTAGGGGTGGGTAACAAAATTTGTTAATCTAAAAAATGCAACCCATCCAAACCTTCCCTATCCATGGAAGGCTTAATTTCCCTCACTGATTAGGGTTAGTGGTGGGTTTCAATTACCAGATTTTTCTGTTTTTCTGTATGGCAGAGATAATATCTTTTATGAGATGCAGTTCATTTATAGATGAAGTTTGTATCAGGTTATAAATATCATTTCTAAGAGTATCATTTTTTTGCGGGGTTAAATTGAAAAATTCATTGATATCTATATCAAGAATTTCAGAAATCTTAATAAATGTTTCTATTGACGGGTATGAGTTTCCGTTTTCAATAGTACACATATGGCGCGGAGAAATATCAATTTTTTCGGAAAGTTCTTCCTGTGAAAGTCCTTTTTCTTTCCTCATTTGCCTGATTTTTTGACCGATTATTACTTTATCCAAATTCATTATAAACCTCTAATAAAATATAAAGATAAGTTTAAAATGATATAATGATATTTATATCAATTATCTTGACAAATTGATATTTATATCGTATAATAATCATGTATACAATAATCAAGAAAGGTGGAAATGATTATGAGATTATCAAATATGAGAGTGAGAGGCGGTTTTACGCTTGCGGAAGTATTGATTACATTAGGTATTATCGGTGTTGTAGCTGCAATGACAATGCCAACATTGATGAATTCAACTCAAGGTGCACAATATAAAGCCGCTTACAAAAAAGCTTTATCAGCATTGTCACAGGCTGTAACATTAAATATGGCACTTGATGAATGGAACTTCGCGGATGCTACAGGAACTTCCCCATATACAATTAAAGAAATGTTAACTAACCGTATGAATGTTGTTAGAACTGAAACGGGAACATTTGTTGGACCTGATGGGAAAACTGCTTATTCAGTAACAGCAGCAGCCAAGGGAGGAGCAACTCCTGCTCCTATAGCACCTGGCACAAACAATACAACATTATTCTTTAATGACGGTATTATGTTTACATTTGATACAGAGGATGCTAAAGCATGTTCTAATGATGAAACAAGAGGTGTTAAGCCATGTTATGGTTTCATTGATGTTAACGGTATAAAAGCTCCTAACAGAGAAGTTAAATGTGATGATGGAACTGGGGCTGATGATAGTAACTGTACAATTAAAAGTCCAACGGATATCTATCCTGTTGTATTTTATGACCAGACAGTTCTTCCAAGCTCTGTTGCAGCAAGAGCAGTATTGTACAGTAAATAACATTTGTTATTTATTCATCCCCTCCCTTGAGGGGAGGGGAATACAAGGGGTGGGTGACGAACCGTACTTGTCCAATATGGTTTAGCATACAACCCAAATAAATTTTTATAAATCGAATCTTTTTGTAGACCGGAAATCTTTTCACGCCGGTCTTTTTTTTATGCTAATTTTCCCCTCCCTGATTAGGGAGGGGGTAGGGGTGGGTAACAAAGAGTTTATCAATCTAAAAAACTTGAAACCCATCCCACCCTTCCCTATTAAGGGAAGGAGCTTAATCTCCCTCCCTGATTAGGGAGGGGATAGGGGTGGGTAACAATCTTTACATTTTTATCAAATCAATACCCATCTATATCTTCCCTAATCAGGGAAGACTTTTTTACTGTTTCCAGCACTTGACAAACCGAATAAAATAGTAAATAATATAAATACAGGGTGGCAGCTTGCCGAGCTTGCCGGATGCCCTTGAGAGTTCTAAGTGGTGCTTACCTTTTCAGGTGGGTGCCACTTTTAAATATGATTAAAATCAATAAGATTAAAAATAAAGTCAAATTGAAATCATTCATATCGACCCCCTTTCTAGTCGGGAACCAACCCGAGTTCTAAGATATTTTGTAGGTTGTTCCGTTTCGAAAAGGACATCTTTTACCCTGTGGTCTTATATTACCATAAACCAGCCAATTTGTCGATTTTGCTTACCCTCTCTCTAACTCTCTCCCAAGGAGAGAGGGAAAACAATACTCCCTCCCTGGTCAGGGAGGACAGGGGCGGGTAACGGGTCAGAGGAACAGAAGTTCAGAGGGAAGGAAGGCAGGCTATTTTCATTTATAGATAGGTTGGTAAAATTGCAACAATATTTATTTTTGATAACAGCTTTGACTCTATGCATCTTTGCTTCTTTGCATCTAATTGATACCCATCCAAACCTTCCCTAATTAGGGAAGGCTTAATTTCCCCTCCCTTTTTAGGGATGGATGGGGGAGAGGGTAAATTAATTGTTATTCAAATACTCCAGCACTTTCCTTAATGCTCTGCCACGGTGAGATATTTCATTTTTTTCTTCTTCAGACATCTCTGCCATAGTTTTTTTATATTCAGTATCTTTTGTTAGAAAAACAGGGTCATAACCGAATCCGTTTGTACCCGATTGTTTATAAGCAATTTCCCCTTGGCATTCACCGCGGGTCCGGAACAGAATATTCCCGTCTTTATCTACAAGGGTCATTGCGCAGACAAATTTTGCTTTTCTGTTTTTTTCGTTTTGCAAAACTCCTAATAACTTATCAATCCTTGCCTGAGGTGTTTCGGCGTATCTTGCGGAATGGATCCCCGGGGCGCCGCATAGAGCCTCCACACACAATCCTGAATCATCTGCCAATGATATCATCCCGCTCAGACGCGCTGCTTCACGTGCTTTTATCAAAGAATTTTCTTCAAATGTTTTGCCGTCTTCTATCGGGTTGAAACCATCGGGAGGCAAAACAAATTCAATATCTGTTCCTTGTGCGATTTCGTTTATTTCCTGTAATTTATGAGCGTTGCCTGTTGCAAATACGATTGTTTGTTTCATATTTATTTATCCTTTATTTTGTAAGAGGTACGGAAGTTCAGATGGCAGGAGGGCAGGCTAGTTTCATTTATAGATAGGTTGGTAAAATTGCAACAAAATTTATTTTTGATAACAGCTTTGCCTCTATGCATCTTTGTTTCTTTGTATCTAATTGATACCTATCCAAACCTTCCCTATTAAGGGAAGGCTTAATTCCCCTCCCTGATTAGGGAGGGATGGGGTGGGTAACGGTCGGAGGAACAGAAGTCCAGATGGCAGGAGGTCAAGCTGTTATCGGTGCTACGCACAAAATTAACTATTGAAACTAGTCTGTCTTCTTGCCTTCTGAACATCTTGCCCTCTTAAAAAATTTATTTTCCAAACCTTCTTTGTCTGTTATGGAATTCTTCTATTGCAGTGGCAAGCGAATTTTTATCAAATTCAGGCCAGTATTGTTTTGTAATATAGATCTCCGAATACGCAATCTGCCACAAAAGATAATTTGAAATTCTCATTTCTCCGCCTGTTCTTATTAATAAATCAGGATCGGGAATTCCTTTTGTATAAAGATTTTCAGATATTAAATCTTCCGTAACATCCTCAGTTTTAGCTCCTTTTTCGATAATATTTTTCATTGCATGAACAATTTCATCGCGCGCACCGTAATTAAAAGCAATCTGTAAATGAACACCTGTATTATTTTTTGTGGTTTCAACAGAATTTTGAAGAATTTTTTGTAATTTCTCGCTTAATTTTGTTGTGTCGCCTATAAACGAAATCACAACACCTTCTGCGTGCATTTCCGCAAGCTCATTTGTAAGAGTAATTGCAAGAAGTTCCATTAAAAAGTCAACTTCTTCCTTCTTTCTGTTCCAGTTTTCCGTTGAAAATGCGTAGACTGTTAAATATTTTACCCCGAAATCATTACAAGCACGCAAAGTTTTTTTCAGAGCATCAACACCTTTTTTGTGACCCATAGCAGAAGGTAAATTCCTTTCTTTTGCCCAGCGGCGATTGCCGTCCATTATGACAGCTATATGTTTAAGCTCCGTCTCTTTTACAATCTGTGAGGTTCGTGCATATTTATCCAACGTTTTCATATATATAATTATATTGCAAATATGTAAAATATCAATAAATCCGTTTGTAAAAATATTTTTTTGTGTGATAATTTTCATGAGGCTAAAATATTAATAGCGATGTACACAATATAAAAAGGAAAATGAGAAAATGGCTAGAAAAACTCCATTGGAAAAAATCAGAAACATTGGTATTGCCGCTCACATTGATGCCGGTAAAACCACTACTACCGAACGTATCTTGTTTTATACAGGGAAAACTCATAAAATCGGTGAAGTACATGATGGTGCTGCCGTAACAGACTTTATGGAACAGGAACGTGAAAGAGGTATTACAATCCAGTCAGCTGCTGTTACTGCTGAATGGAAAGGACACCAGATTAACATTATTGACACCCCGGGCCACGTTGACTTTACAATCGAAGTTGAAAGATCTCT
>CALVCJ010000010.1 GCA_944326015.1 Candidatus Gastranaerophilales bacterium | reverse complement strand
CATTCTTCACACCAGTTTACGGCAGCTTCTTTTTTGTAGGCAAGACCTTTTTTATACAATTGAAGGAACAGCCACTGAGTCCATTTGTAATAATCCGGCTTGCAGGTTGTAACTTCTCTATCCCAATCGTAAGAAAGTCCGAGCATTTTCAACTGCTTTGTCATATATGCAATATTTTCATCAGTCCACGTCTCGGGGTTTGCGCCATGCTTCATTGCGGCATTTTCAGCGGGAAGTCCGAAACTGTCCCAGCCCATCGGATGAAGAACATTATAACCGTTCATCTTTTTAAAACGTGCTATAACATCAGTTATAGTGTAATTTCTGACATGTCCCATGTGAAGTTTGCCAGACGGGTAAGGGAACATTGATAAAGCGTAATATTTCGGTTTGTTACTTGTATCAGGGGTTTTAAATACACCTTTTGCTTCCCAGATTTTCTGCCATTTTTTTTCTATTTCCTGCGGAAAATATGCGTCTTTCATCTTTTTCTTCTCTCCTAATCTACGTTAAAAATATTAGCACAAAAAAAACTTTTTATGTATAATATAAATATGAAAAAGATATCCATTTTATTATTAACTGCTTTTTTATTATTTGGAAACTCACATGTACCATGTCAGGCTGGAATTTTTGCTAAACAGAAAGCAAAATTAGAACAAAATCGATTATATAAATCAACCTATAATGATATAAGAAATGTGATTGAACAACAGAATATTTACGCAAATAAATACGATGTTGAAGGACTTTCCAAACTGTATGCAGACGACTTTGTGAATTCTGACGGGTTTGATAAAAATGTTTATTTTAAGCTAATTGAGGAAACCTGGCAAACCTATCCTGATATAGTATACAAAACCGACATTCAAAATATTACTTTTTCTGATAATTATGCTACCGTATTTGCTAACGAAATCGCTGTGGCAACTTCAAAAGAAGAAATAGGTGATTTTACGGCTATTGGAGAACTTTATTCTGTTTCAAAATGTGTTTATTTTCTTGAAAAACAAGGAACGAAGTGGTTTATAAATTCGGAAAAAATTATAGAAGAAACATCTACTCTTAAATATGGTGATGCAAGATATACAAATATTGAACTAAATGCGCCTAAACAAATCGGGGCTGGTAAAGATTATACAACAACTTTACGTGTTGATGCCCCGAAAGATACATTTGTTATTGCTTCAATAGGTAAAGAAAATATTGTTTATCCACAAACAAAATCGGATGATTCATTCAGAGCAATGCAAAGCGATAACATTCTTGAAAGGGTTTTCCACTCAAATAACCATAATGTTAATGAATACAACATAGCATCAATTGGTATAACAAGAGCTGAAAATCTGCAAAAAAATAAAATTAAAGTATATATGGGCGGACTTGCATTTATTATGACAAGAATAAATGTTATACCAGAAAATAAATACATAAATTCTGATATTGATAAAGATACAACATCTAAAATTCAAAATAATAAATAAGGCTGCAAATGGAAAAAATCGGAAAATTTATATACTTTATAATATGTTACGCATTTTTTATATTTACTGATTTGTACCTTTCCAATATACTGGCCGAAAAAATTAGCAGCGGCTACAGACTTTCAAACGATCTTTTTTCTTTAAACTATATAAAAAATACAGGTGCTGCATTTAATATACTGCAAAATGCACGAGAAATGCTTATTATACTTTCGGTGATTGCTCTTGTGCTGCTTGCGTTATATGTTATTAAACATCTTAAATCAATATCTCTGAAAGCATGCTTCTTTATTGCATTTTTATCAGCCGGTATCGCGGGAAATCTTCATGAAAGAATTATTTACGGATATGTCAGAGATTATTTTCAACTGAATTTTATTAATTTTCCGGTATTTAATATTTCAGATATCTTTATAAATATCGGAGTTATTGCATTAATAATACTGATATTGTTGAAAAAAACAAAATAATCTTATATAAACGACTAATAGATGAGCTGTTCTATTTGCATGAATGTTTGCCATCCCAGCTTAAACCATCACAGTGCAGGTAATCCATGTTTTCATTCAGTAATACCCACCCAGCACATCCGCCACCACTGTTACCTTTATTATTTTCAATACAATTATCTGCGAAATTTATATCATCATACCGAGTTCCTTTTGGAACAACAGCGCTCTTTGTAAGATAAAATGAAAACATATCTTTACCAAATGTATTAGGTCTTTTAAAACCATTTATATCAACATTAAATTCAGCGCATACATTTTGTAGTTTTTTATCAACTGTTGAGCGGCTCAAGCTACAGTCAGAACTAAAAACATAAATCCAGAATAAAGTACCGTCATTTAACATTCCATACACACGGTCATTCCATAAGCTATACTTATACCCTGTACAAGTCATAGATAGGATTCGGCATACAGTTACCATCCGGTGTATCACAAATACGTGTTATTCTGATATAGTTTTTTAATACGTTTACAATTTTTAAAGCAGCCTCAGTTGTATTAGATGAGTCAATTCCCCAGTTATCAATCGTTTCATTTTCTTGAACCGCAAGCAAATACCCCTGTGAAATAGTTGAATAAACTTTTTTTAATTTAGCAACAGTTTCTTTTTCTTTATAATTTTGAATCAAAGATGGCATTGTCAAGGCAACAACTACACCGATTACTCCGAGGGTAATTAGAACCTCAGCGAGTGTGAAGGCGACTCGACTTTTGGGAAATAAGAGGTAGGATGGGAAGCTATTTACGTCATACCGAAATTGTTTCGGGATCTTTTGTGTTTTTGAAACAAGTGCAGAATGACAAAAACCGCCTTTTTGACTTCTAACTAGCTGAAAAACGCCCCCCCCCCGATATTCACAATTCTTAATAATTTTTTCATACTCATCTCCTTCAAATTAAATCTCATAACATAATCATTATAAAGTATTTTTTTTTATTTTTCAACATGCTATATTATATTTGTGTTATAGTACAAACATCAAAAAGTGTTTATTATCTGAATAAGAAAGGAGATGAACTATGACTGAAAAACGCGTATGGTTATTCAAAGAAGGTAATGCTGATATGCGTAATCTCCTTGGCGGCAAAGGTGCAAACCTTGCAGAAATGACTAATTTAGGTCTTCCTGTCCCGCCGGGGCTTACTATTACAACAGAAACCTGTATGGATTACATTAACCATGGCAACAAAATGCCATCAGGATTAATGGACGAGGTAAAATATTACCTGAAAGAAGTAGAAGATCAAGCAGGCAAAAAATTCGGCGATGCTGAAAATCCGCTTCTTGTTTCTGTTAGATCCGGAGCCAGACTTTCAATGCCCGGTATGATGGAAACAATTTTGAATTTGGGTTTAAATGACAAAACCGTTGAAGGGATGATTAAACTTACAAACAACCCGAGATTCTGCTATGACTCTTACAGAAGATTTTTGACAATGTTCGGTTCTGTCGCCTGGGAAATCGACAGACAAAAATTTGAAGATTATCTTGACAAAATTAAAGAAGAAAAAGGCTACAAATCAGATACTGATTTAACAGCAGAAGATTGGAAATCCTTAATTGAGCCTTACAAAGAATTAATCAAAAATGAAACAGGTAAAGAATTCCCGCAAGATCCATACGTTCAATTGGAAGAAGCAATTGAAGCAGTATTCAGATCATGGAATATTCCGCGTGCCGTAGCATACAGAGAACACTACAAAATTGACCACAATTATGGTACAGCAGTAAACGTTCAAACAATGGTATTCGGAAACATGGGCGATGACTGTGCAACAGGTGTTTCCTTCACAAGAAACCCGTCTACCGGCGAAAACAAATTCTACGGGGAATATTTGACAAACGCTCAAGGTGAAGACGTTGTTGCAGGTATCAGAACTCCAAAACCTATTGCAGAACTTGAACATGAAATGCCTGATTTATACAGACAATACGTTGATATTGCTAAAAAACTTGAAAAAGGCTACAAAGATGTTCAGGATATGGAATTTACAATTGAAAGAGGCAAATTGTATATCCTCCAGACACGTAACGGTAAAAGAACAGCTAAAGCATCCGTGAGAATTGCGGTTGAAATGTGCGAAGAAGGCATAATTGACAAAGAAAGAGCAATTGAACTTGTAGATGCAAACCAGCTTTATCAGGTTCTTCTTCCTGACTTTGATCCGGCTGCTAAAAAAGAAGCTAAACAGATTGCAAAAGGTTTAGCAGCATCACCTGGCGCCGCTGTTGGTAAAATAGTATTTGATACAGAAGAAGCAGCACAACGCGGAAAAGCAGGCGAAAAAGTTATCTTAGTCAGAATTGAAACATGTCCTGATGATATTCACGGTATGATTGAATCTCAAGGTGTTCTGACACTCAGAGGCGGTATGACATCTCACGCTGCCGTTGTTGCAAAAGGTATGGGAAAACCCTGCGTTGCAGGCTGTGAAGACTTATCAATCGACCTTAAAAATGAAACATTAACAGCCGCTGACGGAACTGTCTACCATAAAGATGACATTATTTCTCTTGACGGCGGCACAGGCGAAGTTATGGCAGGGTCTGTTCATTTAATACCGCCTAAAATGGATGAAAACTTCCAAAAACTCTTCAAATGGGTTGATGAAGTTAAATTAATGAGCGTAAGAGCAAACGCAGACACACCTGCCGATGTTGCAAAAGCTCTTGAACTCGGAGCAGAAGGTGTTGGATTATGCCGTACAGAACACATGTTTATGGATCCTGAAAGACTTCCATGGGTTCAAAAAATGATTATTGCAGGTACGCCGGAAGCAAGAAAAGAAGCTCTTGATCATCTTCTTCCAATGCAGTACAGCGATTTCTATGCGATGTTTAAAGCATTGGGCGAAAAATCAATGACAATCAGACTTCTTGATCCGCCGCTTCATGAATTTTTGCCTGACAAAGAAGAATTGATTGCAAAAGTTGCAACCAAAAAAGCTAAAGGCGAAGATTACAAAGAAGACGAAAAACTTCTCAACATCGTTGAAGCTATGTCTGAATCTAACCCTATGATGGGCTTAAGAGGATGCCGTTTAGGTTTAACTTATCCTGAAATCAATGAAATGCAGGTTAAAGCAATATTCTATGCCGCCTGTGATTTGAAAAAAGAAGGAATTGACGTTAAACCAGAAGTAATGATTCCGCTTGTAGGACACGTAAACGAACTTAAAACAGTAAAAGGTGTTCTTGAACGTGTTGCTAAAGAAGTTATGAATGAAAAGGGCGTAATGGTTGATTATATGTTCGGAACAATGATTGAAATTCCGCGTGCTGCTTTGACAGCTGATCAGATTGCAGAATACGCAGAATTCTTCTCATTCGGAACAAACGACTTAACCCAGATGACATTCGGCTACTCAAGAGACGACGCAGAAGGTAAGTTCTTGCAAAACTATGTAGAACAAAAAATCCTTCCTGCAAACCCGTTTGCAACACTGGATCAGGAAGGTGTCGGACAATTGATGAAAATCGCTCTTGATAAAGCTCTAAAAGTCAGACCGCATCTTAAACGCGGTATCTGCGGAGAACACGGCGGAGATCCGGCATCGGTTAAATTCTGCCACAGAATCGGCTTGAACTATGTATCATGTTCACCGTTCAGAGTTCCGCAGGCAAGACTTGCAGCTGCTCAGGCAGTAATCGAATTTAAACACAGTAAAGAGGAAGAAGGTCCTCTAGGATGTAAATAAGCGTAAAACATACGCATACCTCCAATATAAAAAGGCGGGAATTTTTAATTCCCGCCTTTTGTTTTATAAATTTTTTAAATTTTCGATGAGAACTCATCATTAAAGACGAGATTGCGGACTTAATCCGCAATCTCGTCAAGTTTATTGACAACTATGTAAATTAAGCTCAAATTTAATTATTCTAAAATTTCTTTGAGTTTTCCGCTTTTGTATGCGGCTTCCAAATCGTCATACCCGCCGACATAATTATCGTTAATAATAATCTGCGGAACTGTCATAACTGTTTTATTGAATTTTTCTGAAAGATCTTTAGTCATTTCATCAAAAGATTCATCAACATTGTGCTCTGTGTAAGTTAAACCCAGAGTTGATAAAAGTTTTTTTGCCTTGACACAATAAGGGCATGTTGTCATTGTATAAATATCAATTTTGTTCATAATAACCTCCTTAGTTCTGATTATTATAAACAAATAAATAATACATTGCAAATTAATTATTATAATCTTTTCCGCCGACAATTCTGAGGTGTCTGTTGCTGCCTTCTCCGACAGATTTGCTTGAAAGATTATGCTGTTCAACAAGTTCGTGCTGTAATTTTCTAATATGCTGATTTTGCGGAGTCAGTTCAACATGCTCGGCACCCGCAAGAATTTTATTTATTGCGGCTTTTGCTTCATCAAGTGCACGTTCTGCATCATCATAGTACCCGCATAAAGTTTCCGATGCTTCCGTTATTTGCAAGGCCTCCTTCAACACCTTTTGAATTTGCGCCATAGAGTTAGTTTTTACATAAAATATCTGCAATCTATAATCATTTGCGGTACTCAAAACTTTTGCTCCGCCTTTTATAAAGTTTTTATGTGCAATCACAATATCTGCATCTTCAAGATTACGTGTAATTTCAGCGTTTAAATCCAGTCTTTCTATAACCTTTTCTACAATAGTTCTTGAAACCGCATAAAGATAAATTTTCTTTATACCTTTAACCTCATCAACATATTTTTGTCGTGAAAAACTGAATTTTAAGCTGTCCGTATTATGTTCCGGCTGAATTTTTTGCTCAAGTTTATTAATTTCTTTAGGAATATCTGAAATTGTAGGCTCATGTTTATCCTGTTCCGGCATTTCTGTGTCATAAGTTTTGTCAACCTTACGAATTTCCGGTCTGATAGGCCAGCCCCGCAAGATATAGTCAACAGCCTCTGCCGTATTTTTATAAACAGCAAGAGTATTTCTATCCAAAATTTCTATAACAACATCAAAAGTCGGCTGTTTTTCTCTTTCAAGAACCGTTTTTTGAGACGCTCTGCGCTTTGCCTCATCATCCCCTAAAGTTACAGATTGAATTCCGCCGACAAGATCCGATAATGTAGGGTTTTTAATCAAGTTTTCAAGACTGTTTCCGTGAGCTGTTGCAATGAGCATAACTCCGCGTTCTGCAATTGTTCTTGCTGCTTGAGCTTCTGCTTCTGTGCCTATTTCATCAACAACAATGACTTCGGGGGTATGGTTTTCAACAGCCTCAATCATAATATCTTTTTGAAATTCCGGCTGAGTAACCTGCATACGTCTAGCATGCCCTATTGCAGGATGAGGAGTGTCTCCGTCGCCTGCGATTTCGTTTGACGTATCGACAATTACAACACGTTTACCGAGTTCATCGGCAACTAACCTTGAAATTTCCCTTAATTTTGTAGTCTTACCGACTCCCGGGCGTCCCAGAAACAAGATACTTTTATTCATCATGCAGATATCTTTTATGCAGGCAATTGTACCTGTAACTACTCTTCCGATACGACAGGTAAGCCCTATAATTTTACCCTGTCGGTTTCTGATTGCGCTGATTCTATGAAGAGTACCCGGAATTCCCGAGCGGTTATCCGATGTAAATTCCTGAATCCGACCGGTTATATAATTAATATCATCTTCTGTTACGAATTCATCGCCAAGATATTCAATCTTTCCGCCTGCATGTCTAATTTCAGGGGTTCTGCCGATATCCAATACAATTTCAATAACATCTTCCATTTTTTCATAAGAAATGTACCTTCTGACTTTGTCAGGTAAAACCTCTGTCAATCGATCCAAATCATTTTGAAATTGTAGGCTGCTCATTTTCTTTTCTGCCTTTCTGATATTTTGTTATACAACAAAATAATTACCGGCTGATAACAATTTCGCACCCGCAGCGAAACTAAAAAATAATTTTTCAACATACCTTTCTACTTATATTATACCACTTTTACAAAAAAACTCATCAATCCGAAGTATTACAAAAGTAGCAATTTTACATAACTTAATAATGGCTGTAATACACTTAATTTTATATTGTAAACAAATATTACATTAAATAATAAATTTTTTAAAGATTAAACCTGAAAATTACGTAATACTATATGAACGTTACTCATTTTACAAGGAAAATCTTAGAAAAGACAGTAATCACTCGCTAAAACAAAAAAGAAGCTAAAATGTAAAGCTGTATACAAAAAAACAAAAAGTTTGCAGAAAGGGCAAAAAGAATGGGATTAGCAGCAGGACAAGCCAGATTATTAACTATCACAGCCAGAAAATCGGACTGTGAATTCCAGTCAATGCGGCTTTCTCATCAGAAAATAGCTTTATCCAGAGAACTTGCAGATATTTCAAATGAGTATCAAAATTCACTTGATCAGACAAAATTATATTACGATTACTATGGCACAGGCGACACAAGTACCCCACTATCCTACGGTATATTAATGTCACCTTCTACATTAAACGATTATATGCCAATAACACTTACTGACAGCTTGGGGCGTGTTACATTAAATTCTAAATATGCAGCAGCAGCCCGTGCAGCAGGCATCCCACAGGAAGGACTCGGTACCCTGCCTTCTGAAGCAATGAGAAATACATTTATTGAAAGTCTCTACTCTAATGGAATTGTAAACAAAACCACAGCAGAAACAATACTTGGACTGCCTTATAATCAGGCTGCAGGTTTTGGAGGAGGCACCACTGTTGCTGTTGAAACCAGAACTGTCGATTATAACGGACTTGTAGAAGCTTTAGACAATTACAGTACAATAGCTTTACCAGATAAATCTAGTTATAATCTTGAATATGTACGTGCAGTTACATTATATAACAACACTGACGGGGAAGTTTTAGCAAATATTACGAACAGTGATGACGGTCCATTTACATCCGTTATCGGTAAAGATTACACAGAAGCCAGCAGTGATGAAATTTCTCTAGCAGATGTTTTAACCGGCGACTACGTAATGGTTGCATATACACATGATGATAGAAGCAGTGCATTTGGTGCTACAGGAGGTGTCATTGATGCAATTGTAAGTTCACCAGTTTGGGATGCAATGGACAATGCTTTAGCATCCTTATTTGATATTGGAGACGGATATACTCAACAGGCACTTGAATACGCAAAAAGTAAAATTGACTATATGATATCAAATCAATGTGCAGACAAAGGACCAGGTGCATGGGGCGGTGATGACAGGTCTGAAGACACAAAAAGCCAATATAATAACGATGAAGATTTGAAAAACTTTGCCCACCGTATAGGTGGTTCAACACAACAAAAAGATACAATTCCTATAAGAGAAGCAGAAGAATATGCCAGGGCATCCGGCTGGGGTTATGTCGGACTTGTGGCACGATTTAACTATGGTGAAGGCCGTGATGATGACAGTTGTCTTTCTGCCATTTCAGTAAACTTGAGCAGTGTATTAAAAGCTTATATAACATATTTTGCAGACTATATGAACGGAATATCAAAAACTGATTCGAATGGAGATGATTTATACTATGTTGGTAATCAGATAAGTTCCTCAAATTTTGTCACTGATGATGCATTATTTGAATATACAATTGCTGTTGGCACAACAGTTTCAAGCGACGACCTGGGTCAGGCAACTTTTTATGATGCCCTATTCAATCAAATCTGCGCAAATGGCTGGACAGAAAACAATAAAATTGATGACAACGAATATCTGCAACAAATGCTTCAAAGCGGCATGCTGTTTATATCAAAAGCAAAGGACGATGGTTTTTATTATCAGGGTAATTACGCAACAGATACCTACATAAAAGAAGTTACAGACGAGACAAAAGTTGCCGAAGCCGAGGCCAAATATCAGACTGAAAAAGCAAAATTAAACGCAAAAGAAGAAACTCTTGATTTGAAGATGAAAAATCTTGATACAGAAATTTCATCACTTACTACAGAATACGACACCGTGAAAAATACAATTTCCAAAAACATAGAAAAATCATTTAAACGCTATAACGCATAAGATGCAAGATCAATCAAATGTTTAGCATAACAAAAATCCCCTAGCACTGCTGAAGAGCCAGCGTTATACAGTTCTAAGTCTTTAAATGAAAGCCTGCGCAGTTTTACGAGTCAGCAGGCTATATGGCACGAGAGAGACTTTGAAAACTCATGCGCATTAGTTTCAACTCAATAAAAGTTAAAAAAACATTACAATCTTATCGGATAATCCTTGGCAATCTGCCAGCCGTCACCAACTATAAGTGCGGTACAAGCTTCAATTTCACTTCCAGCTTTACATTTTTGCACAAGCTGAGCTCGTGTATTTTTTTGATTTAAATAAATATAACTAGGAGCCCTTCCGCTAGTATAAAATAAAAAAACATCCTTTCCATTTATAATTTTATAAATATTACTTTCATCTATATTTTTACACGCTTTATGAGTAATGCAGGATATCATATATGTTGAAGAAAAACCCTCTCCTTCTGCACCCTCTTTCCGCAAATACACTGCAGTATCATCCGGTAAATAACCAAAGACTCCATATTGACCTTTTTCAACTTCAACTCCGCTTAAATAAGGGGCATAATATTTATTGAAAACTTCATAAGCTGTATCAGGGTCTTTTATTTTTATACAATCTTGTGAGCAATCTTCATGCGGTGTCAGACCATATTCTGCTGTATAGCGAGAAATTACAACTGTTTTTTTATGATTTTGAATTAACGAAGGCATAGTCATAGCAGCTACAATCCCAATTATGCCGAGGGTGATTAAAACTTCTGCGAGTGTAAAGGCAGCCCGACTTTTGGAAGATAAGAGGCACGGTGGGGGGAAGCTATTTACGTCATACCGAAATTGTTTCGGGATCTTTTGTGTTTTTGAAACAAGTGCAGAATGACAAAAACCGCCTTTTTGACTTCTAACTAGCAGCCCCCCCCCCGAAATCACAGATAATGATATTTCTTTTATTTGTCCCAATCATGAGTTGCACCTCCATAACATTTATATACTACATATTTATATTATCATATTGTGATTTTTTTCAAGTCATAAAAACTCGCAACTTATATCACTGTTAAAACTATACAACAGCTAAAATACCACCTCCAAAATAAATTCAGGGTAGTCAAACAAATTCTGTCTGACAAGAATACGCGAGTGCAGCATTAGCTGGATAACATTATTATTTTTATTAAAAATAAAGATCTTTAACAAGCATTAAAATCTTATTGATAAACATTCTATACGCAACTCTGTCAGCTTCACCTGAAAGAATTATATCTGCCTTTTGAGCGGTTGGATGAATATGTGTTTTAGCCTTATCTAATGCATTTTTATATACTTCACAGGCAGAATCACCAAGCCCCCGTTGTTCAGCTCTCTTATAAAACCGCTCTTTTTGAACTTCAGATGAAACATCAACATATATTTTAAAATCAAAAGCATCAACAACTTTATCTGTAAGAGTAAACAAGCCTTCTGATATAATAATTTTAGACGGGAGCGCAAGTTTTTTATTATCACGCCTTATTGCTGTTCCAGACATATCATATTCAGGGAGATAAACTTTATTTCCGAATAGCAGAGATTTAATATGTTTTTTCATCAATTCAAGCTCAAGAGCTTCCGGAACATCCAGATCGTAGTTTTTTGCAAACTCTGCAAAACTTCCTGCCTTTTTAACCATTTCAGAACGGTCATAGTAATAGTCATCCGTATTAATTCTTGTAATAGCGTTGTCAATACAGTATTCCTGAGCAAAACCTTCTATTGTATTAATTATATCAAACGCAATTGTAGATTTGCCGCTTGCAGTTTCACCTGCTATCCCAACAGAACATGACCGAGTTATACTGCCTGATAAAAACAAAGCCATCTTTTTAATGGCGGATTGTTTAAATTTTACAAATATTGAATTTTGAGATTTTACCTCATTTAAAAATATTTGATTTAATCTTTTTTCTATATAAAGAAAAAGATTTTTATTACCAGAATGCTGAAAACTTCTTGCTGTAACATTTGAATCAACAAAGTTTTTTATAATAGTATTTTGCAATGTAAAAATCCTTTATTAATATTACATTCAAAAACAGAACAAAAAAAATTTTGCTAACTGTTTTTTATATGTTATCAGAAATAAAGAAAAAAAGAACAAAGTATGTATAAATGTTAAATTAATTTAATAGGAATTTTCACAACAGCTTTTTTTACCTTATCAGGACAATTGTTTAAACGTATTTGCGGTTTATGAGCTTCATGTGGAAAAATTAATACAAATTTACCAGGTTGAAGTATTATTGAATCTTGTGTATTTTTAGGATTTTCAAAAAACATTATATCTCTGCTTTCATCATAAGCTTCTGCAACGGCAAGTGCTTCCGTATTATATATATCAAGTCTTTCGAAACCCGAAAGACAAATTTGTATATCAATATACTTTCTGTGAGCTTCAAATTTACATACCTGAAGATCTTTTGTTTGGTAAACATCAACGTTGACGTATGAAAACTCATCTATTTTATATTTACCTTGAGGAGTTTCCATCGAAATTGATTTCAGAAAATCTATAATTTTTTGAGATACAATATTATAATTTATAAGATTTTCAATTTTATCAATAATCATAACTACCTCAACTCTGCCATCGCACGGTCAAAGTCCTCCTTATTGGGAGCTTTTCCGTGCCAACCAGCATTATTTTCCATAAAACTAACGCCTTTACCCTTTACGGTATTTGCAATTATTGCTGTGGGAACCGTGTTGCCTTTTGCTTTTTCATATGCTGTATAAATTTCTCTAATATTATGCCCGTCAATTTCAATAACATCCCAGTTAAATGCTCTCAATTTTGCATCCAGAGGCTCAAGAGATTTAACATTTTCAGTACATCCGTCTATTTGCAGCCTGTTTCTGTCAATAATTGCGGTAATATTATCCAATTTTTCTGCAGTGCAATGCATAAATGCTTCCCAGACGCTTCCTTCCTGCAATTCGCCGTCGCCAAGCAGGCAGAATACATTTGCCGGAATATTATCCAGTTTTAACCCAATAGCCATACCGCATGCAATAGATAGCCCCTGCCCTAAAGATCCCGTTGCAACCTCTACTCCAGAACAAATTGGTACCGGATGTCCTTGAAGTTTTGAACCAAATATCCTGAATGTCATTAAATCTTCTTTATCAAAATAACCAGCTTGCGCAAGAACAGAATATAAAACAGATGATGCATGACCTTTTGATAAAACAAATCTGTCACGATTTTTAAAATTTTCATCATCAGTCCATTTTGGACAAATTTTCATACATTTATTATATAAAACAGTCATCAGCTCAACAGCTGACATAGCTCCGCCAATATGACCGGACTGGGCATTATAAACCATTTTTAAAATATTTTTTCTGTTTTCTTTACATAAATCTTTAAGTTTCTCAACTTCGTTATCACTAAGCATTATATCAGACTCCTTTTGGTAAAAATTTTTCTTTCAAAACTTTCATAAGAAATAATGGAAGAGTTGGAAAAATCCGCTTAAATCTCTGTGGTTCTTTAATAGCTCTATACAACCATTCCAAGCCGAGTTTTTGATATATCTTTGGAGCTCTTTGAACCGCACCGGCCCAAACATCAAAGCTACCGCCAACACCAATAAAAAGAGAGCCAGGCAATAGATTCAATGCCTTAAAAATAAACTGCTCCTGTTTTGGCGACCCAAGAGCGCACAAAACAAGTCTAGGCTGCCTTATCTTCAATTCATTAAGAATTTTGTTTTCATCATTAAAATAACCATCTTGGCAATATGTTATATAAAGTCTTGGAAATTCTTTTTCAAGATTTTCTTTTGCTTTTTCTAAAACTTCGGCTCTTGCACCGATTAAAGCAATTGAATTATTATTTTTTGCACAAATTTCAATCATTTTATGTGCAAATTCAATACCTGGAATTCTTCTTACTTTGTGCCCGTTAATCTTCAACCCAATTTCAACACCTACTCCATCAGGGATAACAAGATTCGCTGAATTTATAATTTTGGCAAAATCCACATCTTTAAGAGAGTAAGATAACATCTCAGGATTTATTGTAACGACCTGTCCGCAGATATTATTGGCATATTCACAAGCCTGTTCAAATGTAAAAGTATCTATATCAAACCCAAGTAATTTTACAGTACATCTTTCCATAAAATGATTATAATATATTTTAATAAATTTTTGCAAGTTTAAAAAGATAGTCTTCTTTTTTCCCACACTGCAGACCTTTAGGGATAAAGTTTTCTTTAAACTTTTCAACTGCGTATCTGTCAGTCATGCCTGATATATAATCAGTTACAATTCTCTCAATTTTACTTTCTTCACAAACCGGCTTGAGCATGTCGCAGTAAAGAAAAAATAATTCCTGTATAACATTTCTTGCTTTTTTCTCTTCAAGTTTTGCTGGGGAAGCTTCTTCATAAACATTGTCAAACATCCATTGTCTAAGCTTTGTAGTATAATGCCAGCCTTCCTCGCTCATACTTACAGAAGGTTTATCTTTTGAATTTAAGACAATTTCATTTATCATTTTATGAAGGCGTTTGCTTTGTACTGATGAAAAATATTCAATACAATCTTTCGGAAGATCACTTTCAGATATAATACCTGCGCGGATTGAATCTTCAATATCGTGGTTAATATATGCGATTTTATCTGCAAGCTGAACAACTTGTCCTTCAAGAGTTTTCGGGGTATACCCCCAGGTATGTGTTAAAATTCCGTCAATAGTTTCCCTGCATAAATTCAAATCTTCCAAAACTTCTACAACCCTTACGCTTTGAATATTATGATGAAACCCGCCTTTAACAAGCTCGTTCAAAACCCCTTCCCCGCAATGCCCAAACGGAGTATGCCCTAAATCATGTCCTAATGCAATTGCTTCTACAAGATCCTCATTCAAATCAAGTGCACGCGCTATTGTCCTTCCAATTTGTGAAACCTCAAGAGTATGCGTAAGACGTGTTCTGAAATGATCATCAAATGGTGATAAAAAAACCTGCGTTTTATGCTTTAAACGTCTAAATGCTTTGGAATGAAGTATTCTGTCGCGGTCTCTTTGGAATTCTGTCCGCATAGGGCAAGGTAAAATGACTTTTTTTCTACCTTTTGTAAAACGACTTTTAGTCGCAAATTCACTTAAATTATCAAGCTCCCGTTGCTCCAATTTAAATCTTATTGAATCATCTGTTTTTACCATTGTAAAAATCCTTTTTTTTAATATTAACAAAAATAAAAAATAATTGTTATACTTTATCCGGTTGAGCTTTTACTGTTTCTCTTTTATGAAATGACATATCAAGTGTATACTTTTTACGAGCATCATCAACAAGAACTCCTGCTTTATTCATTGCCCAGCCGGATAAGAGTCCGAATAACAATGCCTTACCGCCTGAAACAAGTCGTGCAGTACAATATAAAGATGTTGCAATCGCACCTACTGCTGGAATGCCATATTTCAAAGATACTGAATACTTATCATCTTTGCTTTCCGCACGGTTTAAATAATACCCTACCGTACCAACTGTAGCAAGTATTGACAAAACGTCGGTTGGTGCAGAACCAAGTTTTAAGTCTCTTGCTTTATCAAAATACTGTACAGTTTCAATATCTATTGAATGATCAAGTGACTTAACTGCAGACTGAACTTTGGATTTAAGTTTTAGATATTCATCTCGCGGCAATATTTTTTTATAAAGTGATAGTATTTCCTGAAGTTCACCTTTTGAACCATCAGAGACGATATTTTTTATTTCTGTAATATAAGTTTCTATTGATTTTAAAGCATCAGATTTGTAGTTAAAAGATGCAGATACAGATTTAAAGTTAATACAAAGTTTTTCCAAATCTGATATTATTTCTTTATTCAAAATAGCACGATCTTTTATTTCATTCTTACCAGAAAGCTTTTTATACTTGTTAAGATTGTTTCTTAAATTGTTTAAAATTTCGTTTGTAGGCAAATCTGAAGGATTGACAAATTTTTGAATATTATCTAAAGCTTTTACAGATGCAATATAATTATCGTTTATATCATGTGCTACAATCTTGCGAAGCATATCTGCTTTCTCCCTCAATCTTGTTTTTGCAGGGAGCAAATAATCTTCTGCAATAAACGAATTGTACATATTTTTGGATTTAAAGTTACGGATATCAGAAATACTTGCATCCCAGAAAAATTCAAATAATCCGTCTGAAGATCGTTTTATCTCTTTTAGACGTTCATTTCTGGCATTTATTCCAAATCCTTTTTCAAGATTTACATTTAATGATAAGATTCGTTTATTTATTGAATCTATAATTTTTTCATATTCGACATTACCTGGATGTTCACTTAATATTCTATCATTTAATGATGCAAAACTATCGCTTAATCCAGAAAATTTATCATAAGTTTTAGCGTATGAAGAATTGACTGTTTTGCGGCTTATCCTGTCAAAGAAACTAGTAATACTTTCATGAACTTTACGCGTGAACCTACGGTTACCGTTTTTGCCCCACATCAACTTCTGAAAAAGAACATCTTTTAATGATGTAAAATTATTTATACTTTCAGATTTGGCAATAAATGTATCTATTTTTCCTGCACTGTAACGGTAGAAATTTTTAAATTTGCTCCCCTTTGCCATTTTTTCTTCAAGTTTTAATTTCCATTTATTTAAAACTTTTACGGCCCCCTTATTTAAGCCCCCACTCAAAACCGCAAGCGTTCCAAAACCAACAACCATTGCCGAAATTGCGATAGTTTTTCCAAGATTATGGCCACTCTTTTTTTTCTCATTTGAATTTGGATTATTGTTGTTAAAAGGCTCATTTATATAATAGCCTCTTTTAGGCTGGGAAAAATTGCTGAATGCATGAGATTGTATAATGCTATTTAATGACAATACCTGATTAACCATACGCTACCTATTTATATTAACGTATTGAGCACTTTAAGTATTGCTCTTTTATTAAAAATTATTAAGAGTTATTAAGAGTTTAAAGCATTTGAGATAACTTTAGCCGCTTCATTTGAAGATATTTTATCTGACAATAAAGCTTTTATACTTGCTAGTTCAGATATATTTTTATTTCTGTATTCATTATCAAAAAGCAGTCGTTCAATCTCATATGAAATTTTATTAACATTCACATTACCCTGCAAAATTTCCGGTACAATACATTTATCCGCAATTATATTAGGCAGTGAAACTCGTTTGATGCATCTTACTACAAGATATATAAAATAAAAAAGCCACGGTCCTCTATACGCAATAATCATTGGAGTTTGATAAAGACATGCTTCCAATGCAACTGTTCCAGAAGCAAGAATAAGCGCATCAGATACACTCAATAAAGCCTGATTTTCACCTTTAATGACTTTAAAAGGACAAGTTTTCAAATATTTATTATAGACAGTATCCGACAAATTCGGAGCTTGCGAAACACAAAACTGTAAATTTGGATGCTTTTTTTGTAAATTCTGAGCAGTTTTTATAAAAACATTCATTAGATACTTCAGCTCAAATTCACGTGAACCAGGAAAAATTGAAACAAGTTTTTTATTTTTATCTAATCCATGTTTTTCAATAAATTTATCCCTGTCTGCCTTTGCTGGAAGCTGTGACACCAGAGGATGACCACAGTAGTGTGTTTTTATTCCATAACTTTCATACATTTCTTTCTCAAACGGAAAAATACACAAAACTTCATCTATATTTTTCTTTATAGTGTTAATACGCCACTTACGACTCGCCCACACCTGAGGCGGTATATAATAGAAAACTTTTATACCCTTTCTTTTCAAAAACTTTGAAATATTAAGGTTAAAAACGCCATAATCGATTAATACAACAAGATCAGGTTTATATTCTTTCGTGAGGTAATCAACAACGCGTTTACCGAGAGTAAGATGATCTACAATTATTTTAGGGCTTAATCCGACAGCACCCATTTTTTTATGGTCAGAAAAAAGTTTTACGCCGGCATTTTTCATATTTTCACCACCCACGCCTTCTATTTCAATATCACAACGCATAGAATACAATGCCTTGGTAACATGAGAGCCGTGAATATCTCCTGAGTATTCGCCTGTTATTATAAAAACTCTTTTCATAATTCTATACAGCCATAATTACTATATTATTATCATCCGCAAATTTTATAACTTTTTCCTGATCAACAATGATTGTCTCATTTGCCTCTACGGCAATCAAATCAGCTTTATATCTCTTCATTGTTTTAAGTGTTTTTAACCCTATCGCCGGTATATCAAATCTTTTGTCTTGAGAAGGCTTGGATACTTTTACGACAACAGCACCTTTCTTGGCGAGTTTTGAACCTCTCTTTATACACATATCAGTACCTTCTATAGCTTCCACCGCCATTATCATTTTATCTTTTATTACAACAGACTGCCCGACATCTATTTTTCCCATTTCTTTGGCTAGCCAAAATCCGTAATTAACATCTTCCATCTGTTCATCTGTCGGCTTCAACTTTCCCAAAACACCTGAAGGTATCATAAGATTTTTTATAAAAATTGTCTGATCCAAAACTGTTATATTATGCTTTTCAAACTCTTTTACAATCAAAAGCATAACTTCATCATCATTTAGTCTTTGAACAGACTTTAATATTTCAATTGCTCTTTTATCAAATTTGTGAAGCTGTAAAAGCACACGTTTATGAACTTTTCCAAGAAATGTAACCTGTTTAATAGCTTCATCAGTAAAAATTTTCTCTATTTTTGACATTTCTCCGGGGTGACAGGAATAAATTTTTGAACAATATTTTTTTAAATCTTTTAAATTATCATTTGCAAGGGATATACAGATAATTTCAAATCCATTTTCTTTTGCGTGACGTGCCATTTCAACCGGCAGTATGCCATCTCCCGCAATTAATCCCTGTTTATTTTCCAACATTATTGACACTTTTTAATTCCTCATTTTCTACAAAAACTATTATATCATAACTAACTTTTTAATAAATTAATTTCAGAAACCTGGTTTTCATTAAACATAACGGCACCGTCCAATAATTTTGTATTAATCACGATCTGGGCATAAGATTCCGCAAGCTCAAGTTTTAAAAAGGCATCCTTCATTGTTCCAGCGCCTGTTATAAAACCATGGTTTGCCATTAAAACGGCATCGTAATTCTTAAAATACTTTGCTGTTTTTTCTACAAGATCAGAAGATGATGGCAAGCCATATTCAGCAAGCGGAATTTGTCCAAAGTAAAACACATTCTCTGCCATAATAGGTTCATCAAGAGCTTTATGACAACATGCAAAAGAACTTAAATATGGAGAATGCACATGAATTATATAATTAACATCATCTCTAAATCTATAAAAAGCAGCATGAAGCATTTTCTCTGACGATGGAGTTTTAGCCCCTTCAATCAAATTACCGTCATAGTCAATTACAACAAGTTCATCCTCAGACAAATATCCATTTGCAGAACCAGAAGAAGTAATCAAAATCTTATCATCATATCTTGCTGATAAATTACCCGAATAACCAGGTGTAAAATTTTTCATACCGGCTAATCTTCCGTATTCTATTAACTCTTTTTTTAAATCCTTCAACTTTTTCATTTATATTTGCTCCTTATCAGGATCTTCTATATCAATAACTTCAGCATACATTCTTTTTTTGGGGGGAACTTTATTAGCTGTCGACATATTCTCAACATCATAAACCTTCAACTCAACATTTTCCTCATTACTTCTTGCCAATCTGTCCGGATTTTTAATTTCCATTCTGTCAAATTCAACAGAAGAACCTTTTGTATCCATTGCAACAACAAAGGCAAAATATGTCTGACGTCTAACCCAGTCGTAGCCGATATTTATTTTAAAATCATCAGGGCCTAAAGCTACAATAAATGAATTTTCCTGAAACATTTCACCGTTCGGAGAATCACCTGTCATTGTAAGAGATCCAGACCAGGCAACAGTCAAATATTTATGAAGACGCAAAGCCTCTCTGATATAAACATTTGCATGTCCGTACCGGTACATATCATACCTTCTCATTGGTGTACCGTCCTGATAAGCTGATGCGAAAAATCCTATATCCTGCATCCAGTATTTATACTGGGTATGAATTCTCGGGCCAATTCTACCTACAAACTGTGTATCACCTGTGCCATATAACGCTGCACTGCCTTGCATTACAAGTGAAAGATCAAAAATCTTTAAATTCTCTTTGTCATTGTAAGAAAACAATGACTGGGCTGCTTCGGCCATATATCTTGTACGCAATGTACCAACATTTGCTGAGGGTATACTTTCACCATGCCTGTTGACATCATTGTTCTGCATATAACCTAGACCGAAACGATGTCTGAAACGTAAATCTAGGCCTTTACCGATAGTTGACGGAATTACCCCTCTGTCATGATAAATCAATTCTGCAGTATACTTAGGCATTCTCGGTCCAAAAAACCATTCATCCATATATGAATTAGCACCATACTGCATATATAATCTGTCATCAAAATATTGCTTACCTTTTAATATAAACACATCCGCAGCAGATCCGTATGCAAAATCAGTATAGTTTGTCGCACTTCTGTATTTAAGCATGCCGCCTACACCAAGCCCACTTTTGTTATTAAGTATCGGCAAAACTTTCAATGTAGAACCGTTTTGCAAAGGAGTATCAAATACAAATCCAGGTCCTAAAAACATACCCAAACGACCGCGGGATCCGAATTCGGGATAATTAGCATCAAAAAATTCACGTTTTTTATTTGTATGGGCAGTAATTGAAGGTAAAGTGAAGAGTTTTACATCACCGTAATTTATTTGTGCCTTCTTCAATGTAATAACATCATGATCTCGTTTTGCATTTATTATAATATCTTTTGCCTTAATATTAATTGCAGTATCTCCAACCTCATCAGTAATAGATGATTTATCTTCATCATCAATAATCATTCTGTTGAAATTGTTACCGCCTATCATTTTGGTATGAAAATCCAAAATATAAGAATCTTCAGAAAGCATTTTTCCGTCATAAAGGATAATCTTATCACCCTGCATTTCAGATTTGCGGGAATGCACGGTCATCATTGAAGCTTTTGTTTTCATATTATCCATAAATGCATTCTCTTCATTCATGTTAATCTGCATATAATCACCGAAAATATGATTGCCGCCTCTAATAACTTCAACTTGACCGTATGCTTTTAAGATATTTGACGCCTGATTATAAATCATTTTTTCTGCTTTTATAGTAACATTTTGCGGCGGGAAAACAAGTATAGGAGAACCAGTTGCTATAATATCAAAATTTTTATCATCATAATCAATATTATCCGCATCCAAAATAACATCATTTGATGTTACATGCTCTTTTACACCACCTTGAAGTTCAAGAGTTTTGGTTTCATCATTTTTAACCGTTTCTTTATCATCGGTATCAAAAGTATTGTTTATCGGAACATCAACTTTCGCAGGCTCATCTTGATTAATATTTAACTCTCTTTTTAAATTCGCATCTTCTTGAGCATCAAGTTTAGCTTGTTCCTGTTTTTCTTTTTCAATCTGTTCAAGAGTCTTTTTGTATTCTTTTTCTCTTATTTTATTTGTAATTTTAATACGAACTTTTTTAAAAAGCGGCATTCCTCTTACAGGCTTGATAGTACTGCCTTCCTTAACTTCTACCTTAGGCATTGGGGCGGCAATAGGCGACTCGTAAAAACTTTCATTAAAAACTTCTTCCAAATCAGAAGGGCTAGTAACCAATTCATTTGACAATGCCGGATGAATTGTTATTAAACATATTAAAGATGAAATTAACAGATATTTCTTCAATTTCCTGCCTTCTTTTTTAAATATAATTTAACGGATTATTCGGTTTTCCGTTAATTCTTACCTCAAAATGGACATGCGGACCAGTGCTATAACCTGTTGTTCCTTCATATCCGATAACCTGACCTTTGCCAACAAACTGTCCCTGCCCGACTTTTATCGATGACATATGGGCATAAAGAGTAGTTGTCGGCTTACCATTAACTACACCATGGTCTAAAATGACAACCTTCCCGTAGCCTCCATACCAGCCAGAATAGATAACTTTGCCGGCATTGGAAGCTTTTATACTTCCCCTGTTCGGTCCTGCAATATCAACGCCTGAATGAAATGTTCTGCTGTTAAAAATAGGATGTGTACGCCAGCCAAAAGGTGATGTTATTCTTCCTGCAATAGGTTTCAAAAAACCTGCGGACGTAATTTTAACACCTGAAGAACCGCGGT
Source organism: Candidatus Gastranaerophilales bacterium (assembly GCA_944326015.1). GTDB lineage: Bacteria > Cyanobacteriota > Vampirovibrionia > Gastranaerophilales > Gastranaerophilaceae > Stercorousia. The sequence goes on along the minus strand of CALVCJ010000010.1, from coordinate 18,409 downwards.
TACGCGCAATCATACTCTGAATATTCGCAGACTGTCTTGCAAGTTCACGCTCCGCTCTTTCATATGTTTTACGGTCAGTTTTATATTTGTGAATCATACTCTGATTCTGAGCAATCGCATATTTTATCCCCTTCTTCATGGAATTTATTTCCTGAATGGATTTAGCCAGCGCAATTTTTTTAGATTCAATGTTCTTTTTCATTAAGGCAATCTTCTGAGACTTTGCTTTAACTACAAGAATCTTTGCGTAATCTTTTTTTAGAACTATTCTTTCAAAATAAACAACATCAAGAAGAGAATTCAAATCTTTTGCTGTCAGAATAAGTTGGAACATACCTGTTCTCTGGTTTTTAAAAACCTGCCTTATACGTCTTCGCATATCAGCATTTGCCCTGTTAAATTCAGCAACAGATAATGTAAGCTCCTTTTCCATACGCTTTAGCTGTGCATCAAGACTTGCATATTCATTTTTTGACTGCTGAAGATCAGTTGATGCCTGCTCAAGTTTTTGCTGATTTTTATACAACTTGTTTTTCTCAAGATGCTCAAGAACTTTCAAGCGTTTTATTTTTTCATGGGCAACTTTTTGTTTTTGCTGAATCGTTTTGAGCTGGTTTGCATCAGCAAACAGGCCTATATTACCTATAAGCAGAGTACAAAATAATATAAATAATTTTTGTATGAATTTTTTTATATTCACTGGCTACCTATTTAACCATAAGAGGCAACAGCATTAATCCGACAGTCCATGCAATAAAAGTAACTGCAATTATTGCAACTATCGCTCTCTGGTGTTTTCTGAAAAATTCCATTTGTTTCCCCTTAATTATCTGTTATATTGATATTGTACTATAAAAATTTTTGATTTGCAAAAATTTAAAAAATCTATTAATATAGCTTTATGGAATTTATAAAAGAGGCACCGGATAAAAAAAATATTCAAAAACAGGATATTGGAATAAATCAGTTTTTTATTGAAAATAATATTGAACGAATTGAAAAAATTATAAATTTCTTTAAAAGCCCAATGAATCTGCTACTTGTAAACGGGTTTATGGGAACAGGTAAAATATATGCAGTAAATCAGGCATTATCTTTCCTTAACGAAAATGTTATCACACTGAAATATAACTGTTTTGAAACAACTGTGCTTGATGATATACTTCTGGAATTTTTTGAAAACTTCAAAAAACTTACTATACAAAACATTATTAAGCAACCAAAAATAGCAACCGAAAACTTTACACAAAAAATAAATGCATATTTTGGGTCAATTGACAAACCTGTCGTAATTGTTTTAAATTCTTTTGAACAAGTATTGAGAGATAACAAACTCGAAATTCTGAGGTTTCTTTCGCACATAACAAATTCAAGAAAAGTTAAAATTATAATTATTTCAAGAAAATTTAATTATGATGAATTTAAAATGAACTTTGAAAAAGTTGCAATAAGCGCATTTGACAAAAGTATATTTGAAAAATATTTACGAGCGCAAGACTTTAAACAGATAGGTCCTCTATCGGATGAACTGTACAAATACACAAGAGGATATTACTTTTATACATCTCTGGCAATCAAAATTATGCAAATCAGAAAACTTGATTTAGCCGGATTTTTATCAGGATACACAAAAAGTTTTCTTTCATTTAACGACTTTATACTCAGAGAAGCACTATCCCTTGTTGATCCTGTAAGCGGCCATCTTATCAGATTTTTAACAATTATGAGGCATCCGGTTAATGTCAATCTCTTAAGAAAAATAAATTTGTATAATGCCGATAAAATTGCATATTTTACAGACAATCTGCTACTTACAAGAGAAGGTTCAATGATTTACCTTCAGGATTACTATAAAGAAATATCGGAAAACTCAATTGCTGAAAACATTGCGGTTAAAATTCACAAAAATTGCGTTGAACTTTATGAAACACAGTTGCCACTAAAACCTCTGGAAAGAGACCTGCTTGTGTCACGTAGAACAATGAGAAAAGAAATCGAATACCACGGGTTATTTATTCCTAAAAAACCGGTTTTTGTGAAAAAACATATCACTGAAACCCAATTTATACAAGAAACAATCACACAACACGTGCCTACGACTAAACAGGAAAAAGATGAAAAAATTAAAAAGATTTCATTTGTCTTTGATTCTGAAGAAGATGAAATTAAAATTATGAACAAAATTGCGAATTCTATAAATAAATTTGTTGATGTGTCAGATCAAAAAAATAAAACTCTTGAAGAAATAAAAAATTTATCAGTTACAAATTTGATAAACCTTGCAAAACAGGAAGAACAAAACTTTAATTATAAAAAAGTAATTATGATTCTTCAAAACGCATTAACAAAAAATACCGATGATGACTTCTACACTTTTCTTCCGGTACTTTATACAAAACTTGCACAAAACTTTAACAAGTTGTCCGACTGGTTTAATTCTTTGAAATATTTTGAGCTAGCAGAAGAATTTTTTATATCAACAGGAGATACGGAAAAAATTAACCAATGCAAATATGAAATTGCAAATATCTATTTTATTACATTTAAACGTGAGAAGGCTGAAAAAATACTTAATGAAATAATTTCCGATAAAATTTCAGATAATTTGAGAATAAAAACCGAACTTCTGCTCTCAAGTATTACGGGCAAAAGTATAAAAAGCATAATTTTACAATCAACTCAAGGTATTGAAAAAAATATTCTGGCTGAATTTTACTTTAGATACGCTCTTAACTGCGACGAAGAAGGCGATGTAGAAAACGCAGTCAAGTACTACAAAAAATGTATCGAAACTTCACTGGATCCGAAAATTAATACTTATCTATCTTCATCACTTACAAACCTTGCTACAATTTATGATGAAAACGGTAACTGCGCAACCGCTGTAAAATATCTTCAAGAAAGCCTGAAACTTGATGAGAAAAACAGCAATTACAACGGAATATATGTCAGCACAATGAAACTAGCCGAAATATACTCAGGCAAAGATGCTGAAAAAACATTGAAATATCTGAAAAAAGCAAAAGCCTGCGCTGAAGGATTAAATGAAACTTTTTATTTGGCGTCTGCCGACGTTGCACTTGGCGATTACTATTACAGACAAAAAGATTACAAAAACGCTTTGGCTCATTACCAAAATGCGCACAAACTTGCTTTAAATAATTTCACTAAAGATAATATTTCAAAAATAGAAATGCGGATTAACGATTTGCAGAAATTAGGGATACAATGAAAAACAAAGAATTTTTTAATGATTTTATAAAAGTATTTTTGGAACAAAATTCTAAATTAAATTTAATCTCTAAAAATGATGAAAAGTTTTTATGGGAAAAACATATATATGACAGTCTTTCAATAGAAAACTTTTTAAAAAAATACGTTACACATAACCTGTCAACTTTACTGGATATAGGAACAGGCGGAGGCTTTCCCTCTGTACCGGTTGCTTTAGCATATCCTAGAATTGAAGTCCACGCACTTGACAGTATAAGAAAAAAAATTAATGCAATAGAAAATATAAAAACGGAATTGAATATAGAAAACCTGCACACTATATGCGACAGGGCTGAAAACTTGAAAAGCACATACGATATAATTACTTCTCGTGCAGTTGCACCTCTAAAGGTTATAACAACTTATGCAATGCCACTATTAAATAATGGAGGTTATTTAATAGCTTATAAATCTTTGCGAGCAGAAGAAGAAATTAAAGATGCAACGCAAACATTGAAAAAATACAAAGCAAAAGTTATTGATATAATTCAATACGATTTACCTCTTGCTGAAAACCACACCAGAAATTTGATTGTGATAACAAGATAACATAAGATATGTTATCGGAAGTAAAACAATCTACTAAAGATACCTTGTTGGTACTTTCTTGTACCGACAAGAAAGTACCGCAAAGAAGCTCCCGGCTTTCACTCCGTTCACTAATCAATTGTAATTGCTCAACTTAAGCCGGCTAAACTCGCTCATCTGTCACCCTGAAATTATTTCAGGGTCTAATTGACTTTCCGCTCAGACAATAGCCGGCTTGTTGTCGTTTCGCAAACATTGATTGTTCACTACGCTAACAGCCGAATTATTTATCAATTGCGGCGATAGCGAAAACGAGCAATAATTGCAGGTGAAGCAAACTACAAAGGTGTGTATTGTTTGAGCGATAAAGGAGATTCCGAAACAAGTTCGGAATGACTGTTAATATAGCGAGTTTACACACCTTAATGCTGAACCTTGCAAATTATTAGCGAGTGAAGCGTGCCGCTGGTTTTGAGGCACTTTTGCCATCAAAAGTGCCCCTGTCTGGAAGACCCGCCGGAGGCAAATAAAGTACGATTAGTTTGTTTTTAGTTGCCGATAACATATCTTATGCATAAAAAAAACCACTCATTACTGAGTGGGTCGTTTTCTGCATCCTAATGGTCTCTTTTAGTGTTTATTATTTAGGAGTTTATATGTTTTTGGGGTTAATGAATCTATTTATATTTAGTGTTTCGACTACACTTAAATCTTATGTAATTATTATTGCATATAAGATTTTAAATGTCAATAGAACAAATTAATATTTTTCAGTGTATTTCCGAAAAAGGCTTATATAGTGTAGAATTTACACTTTACAAAACTTAATATTGGGTTAATATCTTATTTTTTTTGGGTATAAAATAATGCAATTAAACATGTTAATTAATATTAAGAGATAATTTAACAAAAAAGCAATTTTTTTAAGTTTATATATTTTATATATATAACATATTTAATAGGAAAAATATAATATGACGACAATCGGCAAAATTGATGCTGTATACCGTGAAAAAACATTTCCGGTAGAAGCAGTAAAATTATATACTGATATTAGCAAACGCTCCGTCAGTAACGTCGGAGGAGAAAACCCGTTTGCAAATACCAGAAGTAATTTGGGACTATGGCAGTATCCGACGGGCGACTATGTAGGTCAGGTAAACGGTGAACCTCCTACACAGTACGTTAGGGATGAAACTGGGGCAATCAGTCAGGTTACAAGAACTTTAAATTTATTTGCATAAAAAGAGGATAATATGGCAAACGGTCAGGGCGGATTAAACGGAATAGAAGCAATATCGGGCGTACAACCCGCTTCGACTGCTGCTGTTGAAAAAGTAACCCTTCAAAATATTGAAGGCTATGATTATACAAAAGCCAGCAGACTCGGAAATCAAACTCAATTTTTAGGGATTACTGCCCAGCATACAACAACAAAATTTGATTCAAGGAATTTTGACATTGCATTTAATGACGGCGGGAATAATGTCGGGTTAAATCCGTTCTTTAGACCACCTGAAACTGCTACAAAAATATTTACGGCATAAACAAGACGACTCTATAATAAATGAGTCGTCTTGTTCTTTTACGGTATCCAAAAATTTTACACTGCAGCTTTAGACTTTGACTTTTCAATGCAGTCAATCAAAGTTGAAGCTACTGTTCTTTGTTCTTCTTCTGTTAATTCAGGGAACATCGGAAGTGATATAACCATTTCCGTATTCTTCTCTGAAACAGGGAGTGAACCTTTGTCGACACCTAAGTATTCATGAACTTTTTGCAGGTGCAGCGGAATAGGATAATAAAGCATTGCCCCAATACCGCGTTCTTGAAGCATTTTATGAACCTCATCGCGGTTAGGAATTTTAACGGTATACTGGTGGTATACGCAATAAGTATTATCCAGCTCAACAGGTGTTTGAACATCAGCACAGTCTTTAAACAATTCATTGTAATAATAAGCATGTTTACGTCTTGCTTCGTTCCAGTCTTTAACGTGAGGTAGTTTAACTCTCAAAATTGCAGCTTGAATTTCATCAAGACGGCTGTTAACCCCGATTTCATCGTGATGGTAACGAACAGCTCCGCCATGGTTTCTTAAAGCTACAACTCTGTCACGGAGTTTTTCATCACTTGTCATAATTAAACCTCCGTCACCCATTCCGCCTAAATTTTTAGTCGGATAGAAGCTTAAACATCCAAAATCGCCAAACGTTCCGACCATTTTGCCTTTATACAAAGCTCCTATTGCCTGACAACAGTCTTCAATAACATGGAGGTTATATTTTTTGGCAACTGACATAATAGTGTCCATATCACATGGCTGTCCGTAAAGATGTACAGGAATAATTGCTTTTGTTCTAGGTGTAATTGCTGCTTCTAATTTTGAAGCATCCATATTAAACGTATCTTTGTCAATATCTACAAAAACAGGTTTTGCACCGACAATTCCGATAGCTTCTGTTGTTGCAACAAATGTGAATGCAACTGTTATAACTTCATCACCTGCTCCGATATCAAGAGCACGTAAAGCAAGATGAAGCGCATCTGTTCCTGAATTTAAGCCAACTGTATATTTACAGCCGATGAAATCAGCCATTTCCTGTTCAAAAGCTTTACAATTAGCCCCTAAAATATAAGAACCTGAACGTAAAACTTCACATACAGCTTTTTCAACTTCTGAGCCAATTGCTGCATACTGGCGTTTTGAATCTAAAATAGGTATCATAAATATTTCTCCTTCTTAAAGCTATCAACACTTATATAATATAAGTTTAGCACAGGTTTTCCATGCCTTTATATAAGCTTAATAAAAAATAATTGTTCTTATAATTGCAACCATAGTCCAGAACACAAACTGTATCTGCGGTCTGAAAAATACAGTATCAACAAACCCGTGAACACATACAGCGCAAACTGATATAATACAAGCTGATACAATTATCACTGATTTTATATCTGTTGATTTCAATATATAATTAACAGCATTTTTAATTAATGTAATTAGAAAACCGACAAATGCGATTAGCGCAAAAACTCCGCTTTCAACAGCAATTTCAAGGAATATATTATACGCACTCAATGCATCAAATCCTGTTTTCATATAAATCCCGTATATTTCTCTGAAATTCTGGTTACCAACTCCGATCCCGAGAAGCCAGTTATCCTTAAACATTTGCAACGATGAGTTATAAACGTTAAATCTGAAAGAATTTGAAGAATCCTGCCTCATTGCAAATATAGAAAGCACCCTTGCCCTCAATGATGATACAAACATCAAAACAATTGTAGCAAAAAGGATAACAGCCCCCGCTGCAGACAAATATATCTGTTTATAATTCTGCCAGAGATACTTAGCCGACACCGCAAACATTCCAACAAGAATAACCATCATTCCTATGTAAGAGCCGCGGCAGCCTGTTAAAAATAAAGTTACAGTCGACAGCAGTGCGCCAAAAAGCCAAACAAAAGAAACTTTGAATTTTTTGTCAGCAAAATAATAAGCCGCAAGCCCGTATATTGCAGGAATCCCTGCAACAAAATATCCGCCTAAAAGATTTGGATTGTAAGGTTTCAATGTTCCGTAAACACGAGTCATAACCTCCTCGGGATTTAACTTTGAAACATCCTGCCATGTAGATATTTCATCAACATGAGCAAAATTCTGCAAAAATCCGACTACTGCTTCAAAACTTATGCATACCCCGATTGTACCGAGAATAAACGGTATTTTATGCTTATTATTCTTTAAATACTGAACCAGAGAAGCATAGAAAGCCAAATAAGTAAATGTTTTAAAAAAGCCTTTTAAACTCAAATGGAATAAAGTGGATCCGGCAAGACTGATTATAACAATCATAAAATATGCTAAAAGCCACAGTTCAAAAGTTTTGCAGTCGAGTTTTTCATCCTGCTTTGTTAAAATCTTCACAAAATTCAAAAACACAGCAATTAATGCTATAAAACCTATTACATCAGATGACATTACGGCAGATGAGAGAAAAACAGCAATTATAGAAGCAAAAATAAGTTTGTCTATATTTTGCAAAAACAAGCTGTTTTTATATAAATATTCACATTTGCTTTGAGTAAATTGTATTAAATCACTAAACATTGTCATTTGCTTCTAAAGAACTATTAAATTTTTCATCATCTGTAACAGGCATAACTTTTAAATCCGAAACTGTTCCGTTAAATTTATAGTCTTTACCTTCCAGAGTTATAGGCAGTCCCATTTTAATCTTATTACCGCCAACGACTGCACCATCCTTTGTTATTTTCGCTGTATCAGAAAGCGTTACAATCATATCGTATACATAAGCCTGCGAAGGATCTTCAACCACCATCACATTTTTACTGTTCAATACGGGCAGCAAAGTTTTCTTTCTATCAGCCTTAACATCAAGAATATCAAGATCACTATACGGAACATTTCTTATACTGATAAAAGTCTTTTCGCTTGCTTTCAATGGGATTTCACCGCCTGTAAGCGTAACTCCGCGGATGTATACCTGGAACGAAATTTTTGAAGTAGCTTCTATTTGCTTTGAAGCTGTTTGTCTGAAATTTTTATAAGTTAAAAAAAACGCGACAAGAGCGATAATTACTCCGGCAATTATTATAATATCGACTGCTTTAAATTTTCTTACCAATTTTAATAAGTTTTCCATAAAAGTTCTCTCCATAAATTTCATAATTTCAGAACAATATTTTACAATTCATCAACTGCATTCAATATTTCCTCAATAGAAGCAGTTGCACAACCGAATTGTTTTACAACCAGACTTGCGGCAATATTTCCGATAATTGCCGCATAAACAGGATCTGCTCCTGCAGCAAGTGCTAACGTATAAACAGCAGTCACAGTATCTCCTGCCCCTGTTACATCAAACACTTCCGATTTATTAAATACCGGAATTTTAGTATAATTGCCATGACTTCTTACCAAAAACATCCCGTCAGCTCCGCAAGTAATTAATACTGATTTTGCATTAGTTGCATCAAGAAGTTTGTCACCTGCACGCTTCAAATCATCTTCCGTTTCAAGTAAAAATCCAACGGATTTTTGTGTATCCGGAAGATTAGGCGTCATTGATGTCACGTTTTTATAATCGCCTAAATTCTTCTGGGCATCAACAACAATAATTTTATTATACTGATTTGCAAGTCTTATAGTTTCTTGAATAACTTTAGAAGTTAATGTTCCTATATGGTAATCAGATAAAATAACAGCATCAAAATCAGGGACAGCTCTTTCTATTTGTTTTAAAAGTTCATCTTCAATTTCTTCAGATAAAAAACCGTCTGTTTGCCGGTCTATACGCACAATCTGCTGTGTGATAGATGTTGATATTGAGCCGGAAATCCTTGTTTTTGTAGTTGTATGTCTGGAAGGATCCACAATAAGCAGACCGCAATTAACATTGGCTTTTTGAAAAGTATCTCTGAGCTGACCGGCCTGAAAATCATCTCCACAAACACCTATAACGCTAACTTTACCGTCATTCAATACCGAAACATTATGTGCAGCATTAGAAGCTGCGCCCAAAATCAGTTTTGTATATGAGTGTCTTAGAATCAGTACAGGGGCTTCACGTGAAATTCTTTCAGCATTTCCGTAAATCATTTCATCTATTGCCAGATCTCCAATTACGAGAATCCGTGGCTCCTGCAGCTTCTTAATATAAGAAACAAGCTGTTCTTTATTTATAAACATAAATAAAACATCCTTTGATAACTGAATGGTAACATAAACAAAAATTTTTTCAAAACTTATAAGTATAAGTACAATTTGTAAATTTTTTTTAAGCGAATTAGCAAAAAAAAATATATTCATGATTTATTAAAAAATAATGAAAGGTTAAATATATGATTACCTCAATAAGAAGCATTAATTTTTCAAACTTAAATAACAACGTAAATACGCAGAATAAATCGAAACGATGTCGCAATTATTTAAACAAAAATCAATTCGACACTATATCTTTTTCAGCTAAATCCTCCCAGTTAAAGTTGTCAGGTGACAGTCTGATAATGATACAAAATTTTGCGAAAAAACTCCAATTGAACAAAATATATAAATTTGACAACCCGAATGTGGAAAGATTTCAAATGACCTCGATAGTATCACCAAGAAACCCTGAAACAAGAACTCTTTTGCTCCAATATTCTGGATATTCAAAAGACAATATGACAAAACATATTATGTGCGCTATAAACGATTCAGGTGAAATTTTCGAAAATAACAATCTAGTAAAAAATGAAAATGAAATAAAAATTTACGAAAAAATACTGCCCGAACTTATAAATTACGCATCAAAAGAATTAAATGTTAAATAAAATCAAATATGCCTTTCGGACTGATGTAAAATCATAGATGCAATTTTTTCGCATCCAGGGAAATTTCTTGAAACCATAATTTTTGCTGCTGTAATTTTGTCATATTCTACAAATCTGTGTTCTATCGAAAAAGTTTCGTTATCAAAATCCGCAATTACATAACAAGCTTTAGTATTTCCGTTCATAGGTCTTCCAACACTACCAGTATTTACAACTGTCTGTTTTTTAGTTGTCTGATACCCTGCAGGAATATGAGTATGACCGCAGAAGATTAAATGAGCATCAACTCCCTCAAGCATTTCTTCAACAACTTCCACAGGCATGCCCGGCAATATATCTTCATTATTTCGCCGCGGCGAACCATGCACAAGAAGAACCTTTACACCGCATACATCAAGCTCTCGGGACACCGGAAGATTTTTTAAATAATTTTTCTCATCCTTATTTATAATCTTAATATCATTAGCAAGCGCACTCGCCATAACAGGAGCATCACATCTAACATTTTCAAGTATATCAATAGAGTAATCTGCAATTAGTTTGTCGGTATTTCCTTGAATAACAACCCAATCAGGTCTATTGCGGACATAGTCAATCACGACATCTGGCTGTGGACCTGCCATTGCCAAATCTCCTAGACAAAAAACCCGTTCGCATTTATTGGCTTCAAGATCTTTCACGACACTAGTCAAAGCTTGTACATTCCCGTGAATATCAGATAAAACAGCAACCCTCATTTTTTTCTCCTGATTTTATGATATTATTATAATATGATAAAAAGAAGAAAATCAAAACAATTAACAATCGGAAATATAAAAATTGGAGGTAATGCTCCTATAAGCGTTCAATCTATGTGTAACACAGATACAAGGGATGTAAATTCCACGCTTATGCAGATAAACAGACTTGCTGAAAGAGGTTGTGAACTTATAAGACTTGCTGTTTTAGATCAAGATGCCGCACAAACCATAAAAGCTATCGTAAAGAAATCACCTGTCCCGCTTATAGCAGACATACACTTTGATTATAAACTCGCAATACAATGCATACATAACGGAATAAGCGCATTAAGACTAAATCCAGGGAATATCGGCAAAAGAGAAAATATTGAAAAAGTCGTCCTGCTTGCAAAAAAGCAAAACATACCCATTAGAATAGGCGTTAATTCTGGTTCACTTGAAAAAAAACTTCTTGATAAAGATATTCCGCTTTCAGAAAAAATGGTTCTGAGTGCTATGACACACATAAAAATTCTTGAAGATCTCGACTTTGATTTAATAAAAGTGTCACTAAAATCTTCTGATGTTTTGACAACTATAGATGCTTACCGTTTAATTGCCGATAAAATACCATACCCTCTTCACCTTGGTGTGACCGAAGCCGGAACACTAAAAAGCGGACTTATAAAATCTTCAGTAGGGCTCGGTACACTTCTCGCCGAAGGTATAGGCGATACTATAAGAGTATCTCTTACGGAAAATCCTGAACAAGAGGTTACAGCCGGATTTGAAATACTTAAAAGCCTGGGTTTGACAGAAAGAGGCGTAAATTTTGTTTCCTGTCCAACCTGTGGCAGAACACGCATTGACCTTATTAAACTTGCAAAACAGGTTGAAGAAAGATTCAAAAACATAAAAGAACCACTGACAATTGCAACAATGGGATGTGCTGTAAACGGTCCGGGGGAAGCAAAATATGCTGATTTCGGAATAGCCGGCGGAATTAATGAAGGTATAATTTTCAAAAAAGGTGAGATTATTGCTAAAGTTCCGGAAAATCAACTTCTTGACAAATTGGAAGAAATTATAACAAAATCATACAAATAATATATGGCAGTTTTTTTGTAAAGAAATTATAATATTTTTGTAACATCTAAAACAAAATATTATAATAAAATAAAGCAGAGGTGGAAATGAAAAAAACATTATTAATTTTAGGACTGACAGTTTTATTTGCACTGCCTTCATATGCAGAATTAACGGTGCAGGATTCAATTAGCCGTGATTTTTTGAAAAACCGCGGATATTCAACTTCATTAATTAATACAACTTTGAAATCCGTAGCACAGGCAAACGGAGAACCTTTAACAGAACCTGTTGAAAAGGAGTATTACAATCAGCCTGTGGTTAAAGCAGTAAGAAAATTCTTTATGTATATTGATCCTGCCTATGATGATCACTCTTATATGAACGATCACGATATTCATACATCTCCGAGTTATGAAGATTTGTAAAAATTTTACTGTTCTCTTATATGCTTTTCTTATATTATCCCTTCTGCCGGCAGAGGGAACACAATCAGGACATATTGAATACAATTCTGAAACTCTTGATTATTCAAAACTGAATTTTAAAGAAATAAAAAAAGATGCTGATATGTATTTTGTTTTATTTGAAGAAAGCAGAAACAACAGACGGAAAAAAAAATATCTTGAAATTGCCCAAAACAAATATTACATTCTTACCAAAATCGATCCGACAGAAATAACTCCCTATGTCCAGCTTGGAAGAATTTATGATACTACAAACAAACCTAAATTGGCCAAAGAATATTTTTTTAAAGCAACTAATTTAAATGCAGATGATCCGTTTGCCAATTTTTACTTCGGAGAATTTTATTTTTATAGACGAGACTACCAAAAAGCTCTGAATTATTACAACAGAGCATATAACAACGGTCTAAACAACAGATATGATTTAAATTTAAAACTTGCAACAATCTATGAAAAATTAGCTGATTTAATTAATGCAAAAAAGTTTTATGAAATATCATATACAATAAAACCAGATGCGTCACTTCAACAAAAAATACAACAGCTGTATAAATTAAATTATGACAAGTCGGAATATTACCATTTTATAAGGGAGTAAACGAGGATGAGTAATCTAAAAAAAATAATACTAACACTTACAAGTTTATTAATTACAATAACATATGCACAAGCTGATGGTATAACACCGGTATTAACAGCAAGACGCAAACCAGTTCCAATTGAGGCTCAACCTATTGTGTCTTCAGATGAACAGAATGCTATTAATCTTGACAATTCTTTAATTGATACTTTCACTTATGATATATCACCTGTGTTTAAGCCTTACACTCCTGTAAAAGATGAAGTTGTCTTAAGCTATACTAAAAATCTTATAAATGCAATAGATCCTACAGCTTCCACAAACAGAGGCGGGAGTTATTTACCTGGTGCCAGAGGGATCAATCAGCTTGTAATATACACTTCTAACTATGGTCCGCGCACAAATACAAATGAATTCGGCGCAGAAGCCATCGTTGAAGGTAATACCGTAACAGAACTATCAGGAGCAGATTCGCTTATCCCGCCAAATGGAATAGTTATAAGCGGACACGGTCGAGCAAAAACATGGATGAATTCAAGTATTAAAATCGGAACAAAAATATATATAGACAGAACTTCAAATTTAATTTACACATACACTACATCGGAAAGTTACATATTTGAATCCGAAAAAAAAATACACGAAGCAGAACAGATGCTTGAATATTACAGGAGCATAAGCCCTGATTATAACTGGAAATTTCCTAACAGTTATATTAATGACGCAAAAAATTATCTAAAAAAAGCTAGAAGAAATCCTGATGAAGTACAAAAATACTCACAGCTTGCAATTGAAGCAGCAAATGACGCTTTAAAAAGTGTCGTACCTTACAAAAATGGAGAATTAAAAGGTGTATGGCTAAGACCAGTGGAAACAACAGAAAAACAAATTGAAGCCACACTTGACAGACTCAAAAATGCTGGAATTGATAATATATTTTTAGAAACATATTTTCATGGTAAAACACTATTTCCAAGTAAAACAATGGAAGCATATGGATTTACATCTCAATATGAAAAATTTACGGGCATAGATCCGCTTGAAATCTGGATAAAAGAAGCTCATAAACGTAACATAAAAATTCATATATGGTTTGAGACATATTATGCAGGACCCCAAAACCCCAAAGATAACCCGAAAAGCATACTCGGAATGAACCCGTCCTGGGGCAACAAAACACGAAAAGATGTAGATTCTTTTGAACCTTCTAAATCAACTTCTGAACATAACGGGTATTTTCTTGATCCGGCAAACCCGTATGTACAGGACTTTATTATCAAATTAGTTGACGAAATTATAACTAGATATAAACCTGACGGAATTAATCTCGACTACATAAGATACCCGAACTGCGTTTCTTTAAATGAAGATTCAAACTGGGGATATACCGATTATGCAAGAAACGATTTCAAAACAATATACGGAGTTGATCCTGTCACTATTTTAAAAACTGATCCTCTATGGCTTGAATGGAACAATTACAGACGCGAACAAATTACAAATATGGTAAAAAAAATCGGAGAACTCGGCAGACGCAAACACACATATATAAGTGCAGTTATATTTCCTGACAGAAAAGCAGCGCTTGACCATAAACAACAGGACTGGAAAACATGGTCAACAAGAGGTTATATAAACGGCTTTACTCCGTTATTTTTAACCTGTGATGCTAAAACTGCAAATAAAATGATGACCGATGTAATAAATATTTCATCAGGAAAAACGGATTTTTACGCCGGACTTTTCGTAACATTTATGGGCGGAACAGATGAAGATTTGATACGCTTGATTCACGAAGCAAGAAAAGTTAATGCAAAGGGGGTCATTCTTTTTGATTATGCGCATTTGAATAACAAATATATTAATACACTTTCAAAAAGCGTATTCGCATCACAATCACCGTTAAAACCAAATTTCAGAATAGGTCAGCCGCAGCCTCAATTGCAAACACAGGATAGAAAAGGCTGGTGGATTTTCAAAAAAGATTAAATAACCTATAAATTTATAGTATAATAATAACGGTGATTAGAAATAAACTCATTACAATTTTACAAAATAAAAATGCCTTGATGTTTATCACCGCATTAATTTTTATGAGCGGGATCCTTTCCTATTTTAACGATAATGCAATTTTATGCGCCGGGACTATAACACTCATTGCTGTAATTACAGTTATCCAAAATTATTTACCCTTGAAATACATATTATTGTGGATATTTATA
The DNA here is from genome assembly GCA_944326015.1 of Candidatus Gastranaerophilales bacterium. Taxonomy (GTDB): domain Bacteria; phylum Cyanobacteriota; class Vampirovibrionia; order Gastranaerophilales; family Gastranaerophilaceae; genus Stercorousia. Next base: position 3,195 of record CALVCJ010000010.1, on the reverse strand, counting down.
TTTTATTTCGGCTTTTTTAATGCATATCTCAGGATTAATAAAAGCGACCCACTAGTAAATTTTGCACCACAAAATGCACTAATCCAAGGTCAAGTCGTATCAATACCCAATGCTAATACACGCGGAAAAATTAAATTTTTCTTTGAAACAGATAAAATTAACAGTGAAAAAGTAAAGGGCAAAACATTTGTAACACTTAGTACAACCAATAATAAAAAACCTGAAATAGGAACCAGTTATGAACTATCAGGACGATTACGAATACCTTTCCAAGCAAGTAACCCATCACAATTTGATTACGGAAAGTATCTTAAAAACTTCAACACTTTTACAGTTTTCTATGCAGATGAAATAAAACCTCTTAACAACAATTTAAATACAAAATGGAAGTTTATTCAAAATTTAAATAAACTAAGAGACAGAATTATAAACGTGCATGCGAAATATTTAAAATCCCCAAATCTTGAAATCCTGGGCGGAGTAGTATTTGGAGATGATGCTGTTGCACCTCCAGATTATATTAAAACATCGTTTGTAAATTCCGGTTTACTGCATATTCTTGCGGCATCAGGAATGAACGTTGCATTCATATACGGCTTCTGGTTCTTTTTTATGAGGCGGCTGAGGGTACCTTTCAAATTTTCAGTGATAAGCGGAATGGGAATTGTAATAATTTATACATGTATGACAGGTCTTGGACCTTCTGTAATCCGTGCTGCACTAATGCTTTTATTTATTCTTATCGGCAAATTAATAGATCGTGATGCACACAGCGTCTCGCTTCTGGCATTTGTTGCAATGATAATGCTTATATATAACCCTGCATTCATAAATGATGTGGGATTTCAGCTTTCATTTATTGTAACTTTCGGACTTTTAACCACCGCGAATGTAATTTTTGAAAAATACAAAGAATCTAAAATTCCTCAATGGCTTACAGGAGCTATACTAATTCCGATTGTTGCACAAATATGGGTTGCTCCTGTACAAATGTTTTACTTTAATACGCTTAGCTCTTATTCAGTTCTTGCAAATGTTATCAGTATGCCACTTCTAAGCGTTGTTAGCTTTGGCGGTTTTATAAGTTCTATTCTCGCAGGCTTATCACCTTTTACAGATAAAGTTTGCATGGTCTTTGATTTTATCCTTAACTATTTTCTAAACATTCTTGTTGATATTTCAAATTTCTTTGCAAATCTTCCATATTCTATAATTAGCACAACTCACCCGGATATCCTTCAAATACTTATTTATTACGCAATTATTCTACTTCTGACATTATCAATAAAAACAGAATTCAAAAAACAAACCATAATAATATGCTCATCACTGTTGTTAATACTATTCCTTAGTATAATAAACATCCCATCAAAAGAACTTGAAATCATAATATTTGATGTTCAAAATGCAGACTGCTTTCTTATAAAAACTCCTAAAAATAAATATTTTATAATTGATACAGGTAGAGCTGGTTACAAGGGAAGCAATGCCCAGGCAAATTCAATTATTATAAAATACCTTAAAGACAGAGGGATTAAAAATATTGAAGGACTTATAATAACTCACTTTGACAACGACCACTCTGGAGGTGCTGTTGATATAATAAAAACTCTTAATATAAAACAGGTTTATATAAATTCTTTTGACGACAAATCCATGACATCAAAAAATATATACAAAACTTTAGAAGAACTAAAATTATGCGCAAAAATTCCACTTAACAATAAATCTATATATAATGAGGAAAATTTTAATCTTATAACATATCTCTCTAACTCTGACAAAGATAACGAAAAATCTATAATAACTCTTTTAAGTTATAAAGATTTTGACATGCTTTTCACTGGCGATGCAGGAATAGAGGCGTTCAATAAATTGAAAAAAGATATTCCGCATAACGTTGAAATTTTGAAAGTAGGTCATCATGGCGGTCCTCATGTTGTTGATAAAAGCATGCTTGAACATTTAAATACCAGAGTATCAATTATTTCAACAGGATCAAACTCATTCGGACACCCGAACAGAGGGACACTTGACATATTAAGAAAAACTTATATATACAGAACTGACAGGCAGAACTCTATAAAAATTAAGACAAACGGCGCAGATTATGAAATACAAAGTTTTGACAGAGAAAAGAAAAAGTACACAAAATTATCCGAACTTAAAGCAGATTAATATGGTCAGCTCTTTCTTCAAGTGCAGTTTCTATTTCATCAATAATCATGGATGCAGCGCCAATTCTATCATCAGCGGATGTAATAGGACGTCCAACTACCATATAATCAACACCTGAAAGTATAACATCTCTTGGAGTATCAACCCTAACCTGATCATTAACAGAAGACCAGGTAGGACGGGTTGCGGGACATAAAATTATAAAATCATCACCTATTTCTTTTCTAATTCTTCTTGCCTCTTCAGCACTTGCCACAACTCCGTCTAGTCCTGAGTCTTTTGCAACTTTTGCAAGCTGCAAAACATAATCTTCTATATTCTTTTCAACACATAATTCAGTTGTTAAAGTTTTCTGTCCGAAACTTGATAATAAGGTAACACCCAGAATTGTCGGAGGTTCAACACCAATAGATTTTGCAGCCGCACGGGAAGCTCTGACAACGGCAGAAGTCATCTTTGAACCGCCCTGAATATGCACATTAAAAAAATTAACATTATTTTTTACAAGGCTGATACATGCTTTTTGAACAGTATGCGGAATGTCATGGAATTTGCAGTCATAGTAGCATTTTGCCCCGTGTTCTTCCAGCAATCTGAATGCTTCAAATCCATAATTTACAATTAAAGGCAAACCAACCTTAAAATAGCCGACATAATCTTTTAATTCCTTAACTAAATCTTCAGCTTCCTTTAAATTATCAACATCCAACGCTAAAATAATTCTGTCTTTTGCTGTTACAGGTCTTTCAATCATCGTAAATGAATATTACCACCATAGTAAAATAAAATCAACCCGTAAGAGAATTAAGCACATTGCATAATTTTATGATTCATTTATTTTTCAATATTTTGTTCAAAACCGGCCAGTTCATCAAGCGATATATTAAATACCTGAGCAAGTTTAATAAAATTTTCAAGTCCTATATTAATTTTTCCATTTTCAATACGTGCAATATGCTCCCTGCTGCAATCAATAATTTCTGCAAGACGTTCCTGCGAAAGTCCTAATCTTTTACG
>CALVCJ010000009.1 GCA_944326015.1 Candidatus Gastranaerophilales bacterium | reverse complement strand
TTAACGATATTTTTTTCGAGCTTATCACGAAGTCTTTTAACTTCCGTTGCCTCGTATTTCAAATGGTCTTGAGCAAGCTCTGCCGCTTTTGCAATACCTACAATATACGGCACGTTTTCAGTGCCAGCACGTTTGCCGCGTTCCTGATGCCCGCCGATAATCAGAGGGGTTATAAGTGTTTTGGAATTTACGTATAAAGCGCCGATACCTTTCGGAGCGTGGAATTTATGGCCTGAAATTCCCATCAAATCAACTCCGAGAGCCTGAACATCAATCGGAATTTTGCCTGATACCTGTACAGCATCTACGAAAAATTTTGTTTCTTTATTTTTTGATTTTATAATTTCAGATATTTTTTCAATCGGGAAAATTACACCTGTTTCGTTGTTTGCGTACATCACTGAAACAAGTGCCGTATCATCATTAATAGCATCCTCAAGTTGTGCCAGATCAAGTTCGCCGTTTGAATTTACGCCGATATAATCAACGTTGTAACCTTCTTTTTCAAGAGTCTGGTATAAATTTAAAACGCAGGGGTGCTCAACTTTGGTTGTTATAATATGTCTTTTATTTTTGTTCATGTTCAAAACCCCGCGGATTGCTGTGTTTGCACTTTCAGATCCGCAGGAAGTGAAGATGATTTCTTTTTCATCTTTTGCGTTAAAAAAGTCTTTCATAACCCCGCGAGCTTCTTTTACAGCAAGATTTGAGCGCTTTGCAAATTCGTAAACGCTTGAAGGGTTTGCATATTCTTCTTGTAAAAAGGGGAGCATTGCATCTAATACTTGAGGATCAACTTTTGTTGTTGCATTATTGTCGAGATATATCAAATTAGTCATGTTTTAAACCTCCACAACTTCAATATTAGCATCAACAGTATCTCTCAAAGTTTTTTCTACAAATGCTTTAAGAGTAAGATGTGAATTTTTGCAGCCGGAGCATTTCCCGCGAAGTTTTACCATAACTTTATTTCCGTCAATATCGACTAAAGTTATGTCTCCTCCGTCTTTTCTCAATTCGTTTGAGATTTGATTTTCTATAACATTGTTAATTTTCAAAATCTTTTGAGCAGGGCTGAGAATTGAAGCTGTTTTTTCTTCCTGTTCTTCTTTTTTATAGTAAGTGTCAATAATATCCTGAATTAAACCTTTACATTTACCGCAGGCTCCGCCGGCTTTCGTGTAGTTTGTAATTTCTTCAACAGTTTTAAGCCCGTTTATTTTTATTGCATCCCAGATTACGTTTTCAGTAATCCCAAAGCAAGTGCAGACAATTTTTTCCCTTTGTTTGTTTGCTTCTTCCTCGTTTCTGATATCATCAAGATCAGTGTAGTCATCATAATTTTTCAGAGCATCTTCCAATGCTTCATAGCCCATAACAGAGCAGTGCATTTTTTCCGGAGGAAGTCCGCCTAGTTGGTCTGCAATATCTTTATTGGTAATTTTTTTGACTTCATCAATTGTTTTACCGATAATCATTTCTGTCAAAATACTTGAGCTTGCAACGGCAGAGCCGCATCCGAAAGTCTGGAATTTAGCATCGGTTACAATTCCGTTGTTAATTTTTAAATATATTTTTAAAGAATCTCCGCATGCTAAAGAGCCTGCTTCGCCGATTGCATCGGCATTATCAATTTTACCCACGTTTCTGGGGTTTCTGTAATGATCTATAACTTTATCCGAGTAATCCCACATAGTCTTTATCCTTATTATCTTATATGTAATCCTGAACGACGGATTGACCTCCGTGTTTCGGGAGCTTAATATAATTATATTTTATCTCAAAAACTTTTGAGGGAATACATACTTAATATAAAATTAATTATTTTATATTAAGTTATATTTTTTGTCATACTGAATTTATTTCAGTATCTCTTATGGATTCTGAAACGAGTTCAGAATGACGCAAAGCCATAAGGTATAGTGGCTTTTTTATCTGAATGTGAGGCTGGGAAATTTTTTATCAACGGTAATCCTAAATCTTCAAAGATATAATCAATGTCATCAGCACCTAAAAAATCGCCAATTGCTATTGCTTTAGTATTCTCGCGAATTTTGTCTATATTGAATAACTGTGTAACCATTTTGTCTATTTTATAAGGCGGTTCGTTTAAATCTTCCAAAAACAGTGTAAATTCAAAATCCGGTATAAAATCCTGCCCGCAGAGTGAAACAAGAGTTGATAGATTTCCGCCCCAGAATACTCCTTCATATTCAAATCTGCCTGTCATTACGGTTTCAAAAAACTTGTTAATTGTATATTCGCATAAATTTTCTTGCCCGAAGTCGCTTAAAATCATCGGGCCTGAAAAAGTAGCAAGCCCTGCTCGTTTTAGAAACATTGCATTAAGTGCTGTAATATCAGAGTATCCGCAAAAAATTTTAGGATTTTGGCGAATTATATCATAGTCGATTTTATTTATAAGCCTTATTGCCCCGTAACCGCCACGCAGACAAATGATTGCATTAACAGATTTATCCGCAAACATTTTATGGAGTGCGTCAAGTCTTTCCTCATCTGTTCCTGCTAGATATCTGTTTTTTGAATAGAGATTATCGGATAATTTAACCTTGTAGCCTTTGTTTTCAAAGAATGTAACAGCACGTTTCAGGCTTGTATCATCTTCCATAGCTCCGGAAGTTGCAAGTATTCCTATTGTATCTCCATCTTTTAATAACGGTGGTTTAATAATTTCCATAATTTAATTCTATCACAAATATCAGTATGGATAATCTTTCGGGAACTGCCATCCGTTCATCATTATTAATTGTGCACAATATGTTCCTGAGCCTGTTTTCTTGCAGCTAGCATCTATATTTTGCTTCTCAATGTCATATCCGGCTGGTAGTATCCCTTTATTTTTAATAAGTTTAAATACAAAGTAGTCTTTTCCTAATGTATTTGGTTCTCTTGAAGCATTAATATCAATATAGATATTGTTGTCCTCAGTTAGAGCTTCATTTGTACCTGTCCCGATTGAAATTGAAAATAAAACACCATCAGTTGTAATAAAAGGTATACGCCTTTGAACACTTGCGAAACCAAGATTGAAATTATTACCGTTTAAATATTTATAGGGGTAAGCATTATTATAATTGCATTCAGAATAAGTCTTACAAATTTTTAAAACATTAAAGTATGGGAGCCAATATTTATTCAAATATTCTTCTGCACCTATATCAAATCCATTATTCCAGTATTCGGATTCTCCGTTATCAGCTTCGGATAATTTCAGAGCCTGATTAATGGTTGTGTAAGCTTTTTTTAGTCTTGATAAAGTTTCCTGCTTTTTGTAGTGTCCAATAACAGAAGGCATTGTCATTGCGGCGACCACACCTATTATGCCGAGGGTGATTAAGACCTCAGCAAGAGTAAAGGCTGTTTTTTTATGAGGTGAATACGAGAATAGGTTAATAGGTGAATAAGTGCGTTTCAGGAAATTAGCGTCATGCTGAACGGCAGACTGACCTCTGTGTGCAGCATCTGATGAGCTCCCGAAACAAGTTCGGGATGATCCCTCCCTGATCAGGGAGGGTAGGGGTGGGTATTGATTGTTATTACCCATCCTAGTATCCTTCCCTAATAAGGGAAGGAAGAATTTAACAAAACTACCTGCTGCCTTATTGCCATAGTATTTCAGTATTTTATAAGCCCTGTAAACCCTCTCTACAAATGCATCCTGTCGGGGGGGGGCAGCTGAAAGCTTCTCTATTCATCATTTTTCATCCTCCTAAATATTCTTTCTGTTTTTATTATGTACGATTTTTTAAATTTTGTCAATATTAATTTTTGAGTATTATTTTTATTTTTTGTTTGAGTTTGCTATAATCAAATTATGAACGAAAAATACATACCTTTATACAGAAAATACCGTCCACAAAAACTAGAGGAAGTTGTAGGACAGGAACATATTAAAAAAGCTTTAAAAAATGCAATTGAGCTGAATAAAATTTCTCATGCATATCTTTTTACGGGGCCGAGAGGTACCGGAAAAACTTCTACGGCAAGAATTTTTGCTAAATCTTTGAACTGTAAGGAAGGTCCGACAATCAACCCCTGCGGAGTTTGTGAAAACTGTATTGATATAACAAATTCAACTCCGATGGATGTTATAGAAATCGATGCTGCCAGTAACAGAAAAGTTGAAGATGCGCAGAATATTCTTGAAAAGGTTATGTATGCGCCTGTTAACAGCAGGTATAAAATTTATATTATTGACGAAGTTCACATGCTGTCTACCACGGCCTTTAATGCGTTGTTGAAAACTCTTGAAGAACCTCCCAAAAATGTGATTTTTATTCTTGCTACAACTGAAGTTCATAAAGTTCTTGATACAATAAAAAGTCGCTGTCAGAGATTTGATTTTAAACGTATTACAACTGATGATATAGTAAAACATCTTCGTTATATTTCTGATAAAGAGAAGATTAATATAGCTGATGATGCACTTTTTACTATCGCTAAAAATTCTGCGGGCGGAATGCGCGACAGTATTGCTCTTCTTGATCAGTTAAGTGTTTTAGACGGTGAGGAAGCTATTTCAACCGATGATATAAACAATCTCCTAGGTCGTCTTTCTTTTGATACGCTTAATTCGCTTGCCGATAAAATAGTAAATTCAAAGCCGCAGGAAGCTATTGAAGAATTGGAAAATATTTACAATTCCGGAAATGAACCTGTTCAAATTCTGACAAACTTGATGGATTATTTAAAAAATCTTTTAATTGTAAAAAATTGCAGAAAAGAAATTGCATTTGAATTAACACAGGCAAATGATGCTCAGGTTAAAGCTCTTTCTTCTCAGGCTGAAAATGTCGAAACTCACCAGATTGTTTTTTTGATAGATAAGTGTTCGGAATATATAAAAGAATTGAAATTAACAAACAATCCGCGTTTGTGGCTGGAAGTCGCAGTAATTGATCTTGCGAATTTGACTGAAAATACATCTCTGGTTGAACTTCAAAACAGAATTGCAAGATTGGAAGGCGGAAATGTTCAGCCTGTCAAAGTTTCGGCTTATAAAACTGCTCCGACTCCTGTTATGAAGCCTGAAATGCAAAGAGCGGAACATGCAAAACCTGATATAGTATTGCATAAAGATGAAGAAAGAATACAAGTTCAACAGAAACCTCAGGAAAAAGCGCCTGTTGAAGCAAAAGTTGAAAATATTTCAAATGAGAATGATTTTTCTCCTATGCCGAAATCAAAACATTCAGACAGCGCTGATATTTCGGTATTATGGGTCAGACTGCTGGAAAATGTTCACAGCGCTCCGACCAGAGCTTTATTAAAACAGTGGGCTAATCCTGTTAAAATCGCTCCTGATGAGACAATTTTGACAATGAAGAATGAAATTTTTTTAAATCAGGTGCAGTCAGGCTCTAAAAAACAGGCAGTTGTCGATGCCGTAAATGCCCTGTTTGCGCAAGAAAATTCAAATGTAATAATAAGGCTTCCGCATGCAGATGATGTTCAGGTTCAACCTGCATCTGTTCCTGAAGTTCATCAAGAACAGCCAAAGCCTAAACCTTCTCCTGTCATGAAGCCTGTTCAAATGGAGCCTGAAGTTCAGCCTGAGGAAGTTGAAAAATTGAAAGAAGAAATTCATAAACCTGCGAAAAGTGAAAGTGCTTCAAAAATTGCTGACTCTTTGCATTCTGATAATGTTAATATGGTAATGGAAATTTTTGAAGGAAAAGTTATAGATTAAAGGAGTAAATTATGAAAATTCAAAATATTAATTCTGTTAATTTTGGAAAACATCATGTAACTAACACTATTGAAGCGGGTCATAAGGATTTTGTGAGTCTTGATAACAATGATAAGTTAGCCGTTATTTATGATATGCTTTGTGAGCAGAAAAATACTTTACGAAATTTGTCGAATGAGCAAGCCAGCAGACAAAAAGAGTTGAAAAATAATTTAAAAAAATTGTCTTTAAATCAGGAAAAAATGCATAAATCAGCCATGCAGGCAGCAATCTGGATGTCTGCTAAAAATTCTCCTGATACCTCAGATGCTATATCCAGTAGGTTGTACTATGGCAAAAAAATAGATATAGTCGGCTAAATTTTTGTTGTTTTAAATTTAAACGCTTCAAAACTTTCAGAAAAATAATCTTTTGGAAGTCCTGCTTTGAGTTTTAGCTGTCCCAAAAACTCATTTTTATCCGGCAGCTGTTCCCATACATCAGGTAAAAATACTGATTGAAAATTTCCGTCGCGTATAATAAGTCCGTCAACGGCAGGTGTGAGTTCTTCAAGAATCTCTTCTTCCGTTTCAAATTCAATTCTTTCAGGTTTTGAAAGAAGCGACACTCCTATTGTTATTCTGTTGTACTCATTCAGTGTCAGTGCTGGAAACCTCGGGTCAGAAAAAGCTGCGGCATGTGCATTATGTATTAAATCTTTTATCAGCGGTTTGTGTGCAATGATTGAGCCGATACATCCGCGTAAAATTCCGTCAAGCTCGAGCGTTACAAAGGATGCGCCGTATTCTTCAAACACGCAGTCATAATTGTTTATTCGTGGTTGGCCTAGCTGTAAGCCTGAGAGTATGCTGTCTTTGCAGATTTTTTTAACAAAATCAGAGTAATATTCTTTTATATAATTATTTTTTTGACCTTCATACAAAAACCAGCTACCGTAGCCTACAACACGTGATGAATCTCCTGTCGCAGCGGAAGAGTTTGTAAGCCCTGTTCTTATCAGCGAAAAATTTTTCTTTTTAGCAAATTCTATGAGCCCGCAAATTCCGACTGCCCCGCAGGCTTGCTCCTGTTCAAAGTTTGAAAAGTTATTTTCTTCAATCATTCTTGCAGTGTAGCTGTCAATTTTAAAAGCTTCTTTTTCAGGATAAAAATGACTCAAATCACTTGATATAACAAATACATTATCTTCATCTGCCCAAAAATGTTCAAGAGTTCCGCATAAATTTTTAAAATTTTCACATCCGTATAAAACAGGGACTATTTTTGCATAAGGTAAAAAATATTTTATTAAAGGCAGCTGAACTTCAATTGAATGTTCTTTTTCAAAAGCAAAATTCCCTGTAGCACAGTCGCATAATTCTTTAACTTTTTGTACAAGCTCTTTATTTATTTCAATATCTCCGAGTGGTGTTTCAAATGCGTCATATTCGCATAACGTGCAGCCGAAAATTCTTTCATAATGCGCAGGTGCAAATATAAATACATTTTTTGCATCTCTTTTAAGATGCTGTACACCTTTTGCCGCGAGCTTTCCTGAATAAATATACCCCGCGTGAGGAACAATTACGGCACGTGATGTATATACAGGCTGTTCTATTTCAAAACTCCTGATTAAGTTGGTAAGTTCATCTTTATCTGACGGATAAAATGTTCCTGCTGATACTGATTTTTTCTTCATAAAATTTATTATACAACTTTTTTCTTATTTTGAAATAGGATAATAAGTTAATAAAATATCAGGTTCAAAAGTATCAATTTGTGCAATTTTAAAATTAAAGCTGTCGTTTATATTATCAATTTTTCTGAAATCAAAGCAGGATAAGCAGCTATTGTCACCTGTGATTTTTGGCGCAATAAAATGATAAATTTTATCAGCGTATTTTAAAATTTCTCCGTTCAAATGACCTCCGCTTTCAACAAGAATGCTTTTTATCCCGAGTTCATAAGCTTTTTTTAAGACAAATTTCAAATCAAGTTTTTCATCTTTTACAGGAGCCTTTATGAAATTTATTCCGCCTTCAAACATATCAAGAGAGGCATTGAAAAGATAGATTTCCCCTTCTTTATATATAGGCGCTTCAAGATTTGTTTTGAGTTCTCTGTCCAGAATAATTTTTTTTCTATGAGCCATTGTCGGATTATCAGCAAGAATTGTTGAAGATGTTGTCAAAATTGCATCATATCTGTTTCTTATTTTTTTTACTTCTTCACGGGCTTTATCTGATGTTATCCATTTGGAAGACCCGTTTTGTGCCGCAATTTTCCCGTCAAGTGTGGTGGCTGTTTTTAGAGCAACAAACACTTCATTTTTTGTTATGTTTTTTATGAATACTTCATTTAAAATTTTGCACTCATCTTCAAGAACATTTTCAATTACTTCAATTCCTGCATTTTTTAATTTTCGAATTCCGTTTCCACCAACAATAGGATTAACATCGCGCATTCCGATAACAACTTTTTTTATCCCGCGTTCTATAATTAAATCAGCACATGGTGGAGTTTTTCCGTAATGAGAGCATGGCTCTAAATTTACGATAAGTGTCCCGCCTTTTTCTTCGCCGTTGCGTAAATTTAAAAGGGCATCGCGTTCTGCATGATTGTCACCGTATTTGTGGTGATAGCCTGTTGAAATTTCATTCCCGTATTTATCAAGGATTACACATCCTACAAGTGGATTTGGAGAAGTTTGACCTTCCGCCTGTTTTGCAAGCTCTATACATTTTTGCATTAATAAGTTATATTGCATATTTGTATTTTACTATAAAATCTGGTATATTGAAGTAAAAGATCCTGAAATATGTTCGGGATGGCTAATACAAGAATATAGTAGTCATGCTGAACTCGGTTCAGCATCTATTAGTCAATTACGACCCTGAAACAAGTTCAGGGTGACATGTGTATTAAATATAAATTTGTTTAAATTACAGAGAAAAAGGAGTAAACTATGGATTTAAAATACATTGGACACAGCGCTTTTGAATTTAAGTTAAAAGACAATTCTATTGTTGTTGATCCTTATGTGAATGTTAATCAAAAATATGATTGGTATAAAGCTAATATTACCGACATATTTTTAACACATGCGCATGGTGATCATCTGGGACAGGCTATTGAAATTGCGAAAGAGAAAGATGCAACGATTACTGCAATTGTTGAGCTTGCACAATACTGTAAAGAGCAGGGCTGCAAGGTTCGTTCCGTAAATTTCGGCGGATGGATTAATTACGATTGGGGCAGGGTTGTATTTGTTCCGGCATTCCATACAAGTTCTTTGCCTGATGGAAGATATGCAGGTGAACCTGCCGGAATTGTTTTTGATGTTGAAAACTTAAGAATCTATCATGCAGGTGATACTGCTTTGACAACTGAAATGAAAACAATAAAAGAGTTATACAGACCGAATATTGCACTTTTGCCAATCGGCGGACATTACACTATGGATGTAGAGCACGCAGCAGTTGCAGCTGACTGGATAGGTGCACAGACGGTTATCCCGATGCATTATAATACCTTCCCTGAAATTCAGGCAGATTTAGAAAAGTTTATGAAACTTATTCAGATTAATAATTCAAATTGTGTTATCTTAAATCCTGAAAAAGTTGATTAGCCTGATTTTCTATTGACCTGTATTTTTGTAGGTGTAAACTGAAAGCAAAATGGAGATAAATTATGAATATCTTATTTGTTATAGACAGAATTGAACTCAAATATTTTGAGTTTAATAATCTTGTAACAAATTTTTGGATGATAAGAGAATTTTTGCTGTCTAACAAAAAAGTTTTTATTACAACAATTGATAAATTAAGTCTTGTATCAGGAGTTCCTTATGCCCATTGCTATGAGGCTTTTGAAAAAGACGGGAATATCTTTTATGATAAGTCTTTGAAAAATGTTAAAATAAATGATTTTTCGCTTTGTATGTTCCGGCCAGATCCTCCGGTGGATCTGGATTATATTAATGCAACTTACATTTTTGATTTTGTCGACAGAGATAAAACAGTAATACTAAATGATCCGCGTGCAATTAGAAACTTTAACGAAAAAATGCATACGGTAAAATTTCTGGATTTAATGCCCGAAAATATCGTAACTTCATCAAAGGCTGATATAATAGAATTTTTAAATGAGCATGAAGAAATTGTTTTAAAACCGTTGAATGCCTGTTTCGGTTCAGGTGTTATGACTCTGAAAAGAGGTGATAAAAATACTGCTGTAATTATTAATACAATGACGCAAAACCAAACAAAGCTTATTATGGTGCAAAAATATATTCCCAAAGCGCGGTTTGGTGACAAGCGCGTGATGTTTCTCGGAGATGAAGTTCTTGATGTATGTGTGCAGAAACTTCCGTCTAATGACGATTTTAAATTCAACGAACACTGCGACAGCAATATTGTAAAGGCTGAATTAACTCAAAGTGAAAAGGAAAAATTCACTCCCGTAGCAAAAGAGTTAAACAGTCTAGGTCTCCCGCTTGTCGGACTTGATGTTATTGATGAAAAAATTATAGAAATAAATGTAACAAGTCCGTGTTACTTTATAAAAGAGGTAAACGGGCATTTTAACTATCATCTGGAAAAGAAAATTAACGAGTTTTTACTTTCAAAGCTTCCCATAACTATTTGTTAACATTCGACTATATTTTTTAAGGTGTAAAAGATTTTGTCTGTAATTTGACTTATATATTCCTGTGATACCATTCCATTAATTACTGCGTCAGAGATCTGATATGCAGGACGAATATATTGCTGTGCGGTTTTGTTTACATCCTGAAACTGCAAGTCAGCTGCTGCCCCTGTTTTCCCACGTAAAGCTGCGCGTTTATACCATCTTTCTTTTATAACTTCAAGAGGTGTGTATACATACACTTTTACGTCCATAATTTCTCTAAGTCCTTCGTTCAAGACGTACAGACCTTCAGTAAGAACAACTTTAGCGGGTTTTTTAAGTTCTCCTTTTGGGTCTGAAACGCATGATACAAAGTCGTATTTGGGTGAGGTAATCTCTTTTCCGGATTTTAAATTCATTAGGTGATATTTCATTAAGTCAAGATCAATTGCATCTGGAGTATCAAAGCTGAAACCTGTTTTGAAAAGAGCTTCATAACTACCTGCTTCTTTTAACTCTTTTGAAGTGTCTTTATAGTAATCATCACAGCGTATTACCGTATAAATACCTTCTTTTTTTTCTTTAATACAAGCTTTTATTGTATTGTCCACGAAGACTGTTTTCCCAGACGCGCTTTCGCCAGTAATTCCAATGAGAAAAGATTTTTTCTTTTCCTGAACAACTTTTCTTGCGATATTCAAAATAAGATTTTCCGATGTTTTTAAGAACAGTGGTTGTGTCTCAAGTTTATCTTCTTCCAATATTTTTTTTAAAGCGTCAACAATGGTTGATATGACTTCCATATCACGTCTGCTTGAATAATAATCGTAACTTGTAAGAAAATCTGTAGCCATTCTGCATCCCCTGTATGTATTCTTATATAATACCTTAAACTTTTTTTATTTAGTAGGAATAATAAATTTTGTAACAATATTATAAAATTTATTAAAGATTGTTGCAAAATTTGCCGTAATGGGAATAAATGAAGTAGTCTTTGGCGGTAATTGATTTGCTGACAAATGTCTACAATAGACTTAACAGAGGAGATATGTGTCATGTACCATGATGAAATTTTTGAAAATGCCCTGAAAGATGTCAGGGAAGAGAGTTACAAAGCCCTGAAAGAAGAAATTTTTTCTATGGAATCAGCGATTGAACGCTTTTTTCGAAATGTTTTAGAGTGCACTTCAAGTAAATCTGAACGTGATTTTAATGTTCAATCTCTTTAATTAAGCTAAAAAAAGACCGTCTAAAGTACGGCCTTTTTTAAGCTATCATCTCGTACGGATTGTAAATATTAAACATATTCGGCATTGATAACTTAAATGGTGTTATTGGCATATTGCCCTGGAATTGTGATGTACTGCCGCCGGCAATTGAACTAAGTTGATTTATAACATCTGCATATTGGCTGCTGTATGACTGTGTTGTTTCCCGAGTAGTGTATTCTTGTGTATACGCAATCTGAGCTTCCCTGTCTGCAGCTAATTTTTCATAGGCTTCAATAACTTCTTCGTCAGTGCATCCATTTTCTTCTTCGGCTTTTTTCTCGACTTTTGCCAGTAATTCTTGTTTACCTTTTTCAGATTTTTTTGCATTCTGCACAAGTTTTTCAGCTTCTGCTTCTCTGTGCTTTTCAAGTTCAGATTTACCGACTAAGGCTCTTGCTCCTTTTCCGGCAAGCCAGCTGCCTAAAATACCGACTCCGACACCGATAAGAGCTCCGACTGCTCCGCCTACGGCTGTGCCTACAGGACCTCCGATAAATGTGCCTATTACTGCGCCGGCTTTTGCTCCTGCAATTGCCCCGACTTTAGCGCCAATAGCGAAGCCTGCACCTTCTGCAGCAACAACTGCTCCTGTTTTCGCAAGTTGTTTTGTTCCTTTACTTGCACCCAATTTTTGATATGTTTCAATAATTTCTGGCGTTTCTACTGCAAGTGCAATCGCTGCTGTCGCAAGGCCGCCGCCTTTTGCACCTTTTGCAAGTGTTCTGACAGCCTTATTTGAGCTGACTGCACCTTTTTTCAGTGCGCCGTTTACAGCATCATAGCCTGAATATTTTTTTATTCCAGCCCATGCTTTTCCTCTTATAGTAACTGGTTTTATTATTCCTGATTGTATTGCCTTATGAACTTCTAAATCAGCTTTGGCAATTGCTTCATCAACTTTTTTAAGCTGATCTTTTAAAGCTTGTCCTGTAAGTTTTTTAGTTTTAGCCTCTTCAATTAGTTTTCTCGCTGTGTCATAATAAGAGGCTTTTAACGATTGATTAAAAAGCTTTGCTCTTGCTGTTGGATTTGTTGCTGCAGCCATACTTGAATATCCAGGTTTTACCGGAATTCTTTTCCCTGCTTCAAGTAAACTATTATAATTGCTTCTGTTGTTTATTGTTTCTAATACATTGCTGCCATTTAGATATTTTATTGCATCTTTTGCAGCTTGATTTTGTGCTTTTAGAGTCTGCCATGCAGATGTGTAATTTCCGTAGTTCTGCCAAGCCCATTTTGGAGCCTGCCATAAGACGGCTTTACCTGTTTTCCATGCGAGAGGTAAGGCTACTGTGCCGCCAGCGAAAATCAATTGTGAATTTAACTCCTGCAAATCAAAAGGATTATGATTCAGTTGTGCCCCAGCTGCATAACCTGCTAATTTATAGTAATCACTGTTTATTGGTGTAGACATAAACCAAATTTTCCCTTATCTTTAATTCCCCGTATTATATATAAAAATTTTTTTATAAGAAAATTGCCCTATTGTAACATTATATTAAAAATATTGATGATTAGAAATAATCACCAATATTTTTAGCCCAGATAGTTAAGTCTGTTCAAGCCTGATGACATAGCCATAAAATCCTGAGCCATCGGGTTCATCATTCCGCCTCCGTATAACATCTGCTGCATTGTCATGAGCTGCTGTGGTGTTATTGATGGCTGTGGAATATTCAACTGTGGTGCAGCGTAAGTATTTCCGGTTGAAAACGCGTTCATGCCGTTACCTTGACTTATAGCTTGTTGTTTTTGTTGCGCTTCTTTAGCTTCTGCTTTTTTTTCTGAGTGAGTTTTGCCAGTAAACTTACTCATTAACCAGTCACCACCCATATAACCGACCATGAATCCTACAAACGGAATTGGTATTAAGGCTTGTGTTATTGCTCCTGCAATTGTTCCCGTTGTTACCCGGAGTGCTGTTTTTACTGTTTCTGTCAAACCGCCTGATAGACCATTATCTTTAAATGCTGAAAATATATTCGGAATTTCTGGTAATATTGCCATCAGCGTGAAGATTAACGGCATTCTTTTTCCAACTCCGCTTAACGCACCTTTAAATTGTGACAAGAATTTAGAAAAGCCTTTTTTCCCAGCTTTATTTGCAAGCTTGCCTCCTTCTCTCCACCCTTGGAAAATTTCTTCGTGAGCAGTTGTTAAAGATTTCCATGTGCTTTGCCAGAAACCTCCATCACGCACTCTCAACAATTCATTATGTTTCTCGGCTGCTTTTGCTCCGTTTTTTATTCCGCTGCCAACAGCCTGCCAGTATGATTGTCCGCTTGCAGCCCTATTTTTAATTGTGTTGCGCATTACCTGAGTAAATGCTTCGCTCCCCGTTCCAAGAATGAAATCAGGCGCAATTTTGGCACCTCGACTTATATATTTCCATCCTGCTGATGCAATTGATCCTATACCCATTTTACCTACCTGATTTGTTTTATAACCTTCCTTAATTACATAAAAAATTTTTGCTGTTTAAAATTGCGCTATTAAAGAAATTTTGTAAAGATTTGTTAACATTTACAAACATGAAAAATAGGTGTATAATTGCACTATGTATTGTGACAACGGCAAAATATATATTGAAGATGACGACCAGTGCATGGATTGCAAAAATTATGCGGAAGGTGTTTCATGCCCGCTGCTTACTGCATTGGGACTGGGATTTGTATTTCTTGAAGATAGTCTAACTGTCACAAATTGCGGTTTTTTTGAAAAGTTTGAAAGAAAATTACATATTGTGAGGAACAATGAAACAGATAACATTAATTAAAGGTGATGGTATTGGTCCTGAGATTTCAGATGCAGTAGTGAGGATTATTGATGCTTCGGGATTAAAAATTGACTGGGATATACAAGCAGCAGGAACTGATGTTATTGAAGCAGAGGGTACTCCCTTGCCTGATAGAGTGTTAGAGTCAATTAAGCGGAATAAAATAGCACTGAAAGCTCCGGTTACAACACCTGTTGGAAAGGGTTTTCGTTCTGTAAATGTTCAGATAAGAAAAAATCTTGATTTGTATGCAAATCTTCGCCCCTGCAGAAATCTGCCAAATGTTAAAACAAAATTTAATAATGTTGATATTATTGTAGTCAGAGAAAATACAGAAGATTTATATGCAGGAATTGAACGTATGATTAATTCTGATACTGCGGAAAGTATAAAAATTATTACAAGAAATGCATCTGAAAGAATTTGTAAATTTGCATTTGATTATGCCCTAAAGAATAACAGGAAAGAAGTTTGTGTTGTTACAAAGGCCAATATTATGAAACTTTCTGACGGATTGTTTCTTGATTGTTACAGAAATATTGCACAAGATTACCCGCAAATAAACAAACGTGAAATTCTTGTTGATAATCTTTGTATGCAGCTTGTTCAAAATCCTTCTCAGTTTGATGTTCTTGTCTTGCCTAATTTATATGGAGATATTGTTTCTGATTTGTGTGCTGGCTTGATTGGCGGCCTAGGAGTTGCTCAGGGAGCAAATATAGGGACAGATTATGCTGTATTTGAACCTGTGCATGGATCTGCTCCGGATATAAAAGATCAAAATAAAGCGAATCCTACGGCTTTATTACTTTCATCAATTGAAATGCTTAGATATACCGGTGAAAATTTCTTTGCTGAAAAGATAGAAACGGCTCTTTTTAAAACATTATCTGAAGGAAAATTTACTACTGATCTTGGAGGACTCTTGAGTACAACTGAGTTTACTGATGCAGTTATTCAAAATTTAATAAAATAATTAGCTTAATCAATAAGCCCTAAATCCTTCAGAAACCGTGTATTATCCGATAATTGAAGCAGTTTTTCATCATCAGTTGTATCAATTACACCATCTGAAAAAAGTTCATTCATAATTTTGTTGTGAGAGTCATTTTCAGGGTCAGAAAGAGCCAGTTTTGTGAAATTTTTGATATCACATTTTCGTTCGTACATATTAACTGCAGTTTTTGTTAATTTGTCAAGAAAAACACTTTTTCTGCCATCAAAATCCACATCAATCGGATTTATTGTAGGATTAGAGACTTTTGTTTTATGCAAATTAAGTTTTTGCGCTAACTTTTTAAACATCATACACACATTTCCCCTCAATATGTATTATACACTATTTATCAAATTTGTCCATAATTCTTCACAATTTTAATAGATTATTTCACATCTTGATTAATACTTTTATTTAAAATAAAATATTTGCATAAATAAATTCAAGACTATAAAGGTGGTAAGAATATGCTTGATATTAAATTAATTAGAGAATGCCCGGAAAAAATTAATGAACTTTTAAAAAGAAGAGATCCAGAACTTTCTATTGATGAAGTTTTAAAAATTGACGAAGAAAGACGTAAAATTCAGACGAGAGTTGATGAATTACGTGCAAAAAGAAAAAATGATTCACAAAAAATCGGTCAAATGAAAAAAAATGGCGAAAATACAGATGATATTCAAGAGGAAGTCAGAAAACTAGGTGATGATATAAAAGCATTGGAAGATGAGCTTACAGAGTTTGACAATAAACAGCGTAATATTTTGCTGCATACCCCGAATATTCCTGATGAAACTACACCTATCGGCTTATCTGAAGATGATAATGTAGAAGTTTACAAGTGGGGGCAACCAAAAAATTTTGATTTTGAATTTAAAGCCCACTGGGATTTATGTGAAGAAAAAGGGCTTGTTGACTTTGAACGCGGAGTTAAAATCTCTCAGAGCAGATTTATTTTGTACAGAGATAAAGGTGCAAAATTAGAAAGAGCTATTATAAGCTTTTTTCTTGATTATCATACTCAGGAACAGGGATATGAAGAAATTTTGCCTCCATTTATGGCGAACGCTGCTACTATGACTGGTACAGGTCAGCTTCCTAAATTTAAAGAAGATATGTATAAATGTGTTGATGAGGATTTATATTTAATTCCAACCGCAGAAGTTCCCGTTACAAATATTTATTCGGGTGAAATTCTCTCTGAAGATGATCTGCCGAAATATATGACAGCTTATACTCCATGCTTTAGGAGAGAATCAGGCTCTGCTGGAAAAGATACAAGAGGACTAATAAGAGTTCATCAGTTTAATAAGGTTGAACTTGTAAAACTCTGTACACCTGAAACAAGCAAAGATGAACATGAAAAATTAACAGAAGATGCGGAAAAAATGCTTCAATTGCTGGAACTCCCTTATCGACGTGAAGCCTTATCAACAGGTGATATAGGCTTTTCAGCTAATAAATGCTGGGATTTAGAAGTTTGGATGCCTTCATACGGTACTTATAAAGAAATCTCAAGCTGTTCTAATTTCGGAGATTATCAGGCAAGACGTGCGAATATTAGATATCGTGAAAAATCTACAGGTAAGATCCGTTTTGTCCACACAATAAATGGTTCAGGACTTGCGGTCGGCAGAACATTCGCTGCTATTGTTGAGAATTATCAACAGCAAGATGGTACAATTATCATTCCTGAAGTTCTTAGAAAATATACCGGTTTTGATAAAATATAGAAATTACAGCTGCAGATAGTGGAGCTGTTTTTTACCGCTAAAATATTTTTTGCTATTTTATTTTTTCTTATTTTTAGGGCATAATAAGATATAATGTGGAGTAATAATGTACGAATTTCCTTTTCAGCTGGATGATTTTCAAAAAGATGCTTGTAAATTTATTGATGAAGGCAAAAGTGTTGTTGTGTGTGCACCAACTGGAGCCGGAAAAACTGTTATTGCTCAACATGCAATTCATAGAGCATTGAATGAAGGAACAAGAATATTTTATACAACGCCATTAAAGGCTCTTTCAAATCAAAAGTATTATGATTTTGGCGAAAAATATGGAACTGATAACGTAGGATTGTTAACAGGTGATACTTCAATTAACAGAAATGCACAAATTGTTGTTATGACAACTGAAGTTTTTAGAAATATGCTATACGGCACAAATTTTGGAGCAGTGGCTGATAATTTGAAGGACGTAAAGTATGTTGTGCTTGATGAAGTTCACTATATGAATGACGAACAACGCGGTACCGTTTGGGAAGAAAGTATTATTTACTGTCCGACAAATGTACAGATTATAGCCCTTTCAGCAACTGTTGCCAATGCTCGTGAACTTACAGATTGGATAAATACCGTTCATTCTAAAACAGAACTTGTTAATACTGACTTCCGCCCGGTGCCTTTGCGATATTATTATTTTGACAGTTCACAACCTACAAAGCTTTTACCACTGTTAACACCTTCTGGTCAGCTTAATAAAAAAATAAAGCCTGAGAAAAAAGTTTTCGGGAAAAAACTACAAAATAAAAAATCTTATGTTAAAGAAATTATAAAAAATTTGAAGTTAAATGACATGCTCCCTGCAATATATTTCACTTTTTCCAGAAAAAAGTGTGACGAACAAATGGAAAAATGTGCTTCTTTGGATTTAATTACAAAAAGCGAGCGTGCACAAATTCAACAATTTATAGATGATTACATTGCTGAAAATCCTCATCTATATAATAATAAACATATTGAGTACTTATTATGCGGTGTAGCATCGCATCATGCAGGACTCTTGCCTTCATGGAAAATTCTTGTTGAAAAACTTTTTCAAAAAGGTTTGCTTAAAGTCGTTTTTGCGACTGAAACTCTAGCTGCCGGTATAAATATGCCGGCAAGGTCAACAATAATAAGCTCTACCAGCAAACGTACAGACAACGGTCATAGAATGCTTACAGCAAGCGAATTTCTACAGATGTCAGGTCGTGCAGGAAGACGAGGTATGGATGATGTTGGGTATGTTACTGTTGTTGGAACACAATTTCAATCCCCTGAGGAAGTGGCAGAACTTGTATTAAGCGATGCAAATCCTTTAGAGAGTAAATTTGCTCCAGGATACTCTATGGTTTTAAATTTGTTGCAAAGATTTTCTCTTGATGAGGCTAAAGAACTTATTTTAAAAAGTTTTGGATATTTTTCTTCTGGTTCGAGATTACAGCCGCTTTTGAAAACAAAGGAACAAATCAAAAACGAAATTAAATCTCGTGAGTTTGCTTGCCCTTATAAGCTTTCTGATATTGAATTGGATGAATACAATAAAATAAGGCATATTTATGTACAAAACAGACAAACTTATAAAAAAATTTGTAAACAGGAACGTTTTAAAAACAGGCCTCTTTCTGCTGATGCTATAAAGTTCGGAAGAGAAACGAAAGCAATGCTTGAAAATATGCATTCTTTTAAGTGTGATACATGCAAACTTTATAAAAAACATTCTAAAAATATAGAAATTCTCTCACGTTTTTCTATCCGTTTGAGCAAACTTGATAAGGAAATAGAAAAACAGAGAGATATTTTCTGGAATAAATTTCTTGCCCATAGAAGTGTTTTAGTTGACTTTGGATATTTGAAAGATGATTATCCCACTGAACATGGCATAACAACATCACAAGTTCGTTCTGAAAATGAATTGTTCATAGCAGAGATTATATTTTCGAAAGTACTTGAGAATTTAACTCCTTCTCAACTTGCAGCTGTAATATGTGCAATTACAACAGAAGATTTGCGGATTGACATACCATATATTCCAGTTTCTGAGCCTGTAAGAAAGACTTTGAATTTAATAAGAAATATAAGGCGCAGAGTTGAAAAGATGCAAAATCGTTATTCTGTTGATGCTCCTATGTATATAAATCCATATTTCAGCTCACTTATAGAACTATGGGTTGAGGGAACTGAATGGGATTCAATTACTGAGCAGATTGATATGGGGGAGGGTGATATTGTTCGTTCCTTTAAGCGAGTTGTTGATGTTTTAAGACAATTTACAATAATTGATAATGTGCCAGAAGCTCTTGTATTTACTTCTCGTGAAGCTATTAATAAGATTTTACGTGAACCTGTTAATGTTGATTAAGTTAAAGCATTTGATTATTTAAATTTGACAGAAACTATTTTTTAAAGTTTAATAAGTGAGTAATATACATTTATTAGCTGAAAGGATAAATATGATTTCTAAAATTACTTATACCCCGTTTTTTTCTGTACAAAATAGCTATTCAACAAGTGCGAAAAATGTGCATAGTTCAAATTACAGTAAAGGGTTGAATTTTGATACTGTTAGTTTTACATCCCAAAATGATAGTGTTGAGAAGGTTGTTTCAAATGCTTTTAAAAAGTTAGCAAGAAATAGGAAAGGTGAACAACTCGGAACATTTATGGCTAAATCAAACATGGTTAATATTTTTCTTCAGGAAACAAAATTCGGTAAAGAAGCTAAATTAACTTTGTCAGATGGCATATTTGGCAGTAAGTCTTTTATTAATCTTGATATAAAAAGAACTATGGGTGAACCTGTAAATATAACTTCTTGTGATGATCAAATTAGTTCTGATGATGCTGAAAAACTTGTATTTAAATACTTACGTAATATTTTATAGTAATAATAGTGTGTAAAATACTATATTAAGATTTGTAAATCCCTTGGTACATAAGAGATTGAAGTATTTATTAAAATATGTTACAATGGTAGTAGGAAGATCCTGAAAAATGGTTTATAAAAAAAATCAGGTTTCCGATGAGTGTTATTCCCCACCCCACTCTTAAATCAAAAAGGTATCCGGTTACTTAAATCCAAGAGGTGACATTATGGATACGTTGATTTACAATGCAAAAAATTATGAAGCTGCGAAATTAGCAGAAATTGCTGTTAATATAAGTTTTATAGGGGTTTTATGTTTGTGTCAGGTGCTGTTGCCTATTCACGCAGGTAGCCCGAAAGTAGCGCAGGTTACAGCACCTGACTTTGATACAGTTCAGTTAAAGCAGAAAATTTTCAGTGAAATTTCGCCAGAAACTTGTAAGAAGAATTTTGATACAATTGTGCGGCAAAAATATACAAAAGCTTCAATTACGGATGTAACAAATGGGGTCAAACATATTAAACTTACGAAATACTATAGCGGTAAACCTGTTAGGATTAATGTGGTAGAAGTTGATTTGAAACTCGCAAATGATTTAGAGCTTACTCCGGCTCTTTCTTCGGAGTTGACACTTAAAAGCAGAAAGTCAATTACTAGAATAGCGCAAAATAATAATGCTTTAGTTGCATTGAACGGGACTTATTTTAAGCCGCAAAGTGGTGTTCCTCTCGGAACTTTAATGATTAATGAAAAAATCTACACAGGTCCGATTTATGACAGAGTTGCATTAGGAATTTTTGAGGACGGTTTTGATACAGCAAGAATTACCTTGAATGCAGAGATTAAGGGAAGCGGTAGCAGAATAAAAGTAAACAATGTTAATCAGCCGAGAATGTTATCAACTCATGTTTTGGTATTCACTCCTGAATGGGGTAAATTGGCTCCTGCTGCTCCAAAATACGGTGTAGGTTTACAGGTGTCAGATGGGAAGATAACAAAAGCATCTGCAAATGCAATAGAAATTCCATTGAATGGTTATGTAATTTCTGGGCCCAAAAGTGTGCTATACACTCTTTTGAAGGATAAGGATGTTGATCTCGAAATAAAAACTATACCAGAGTGGAAAGGGGTTAAGCATATTATAAGCGGAGGACCATATCTCGTTAAAGATGGTGAAGTTTATGTTGACATGACGGCGCAGAAGCTTCAGGCTATAGGCGGTAGAAATCCACGAAGTGCAATCGGTTATACTGCTGATAACAATGTTATTCTTGTTGCTGTTGACGGGCGTGAGGGCAGCTCTATTGGAATGACATTGATGGAACTTGCAAACTTTATGCATTCAATAGGTTGTGTTAGCGCAATTAATCTTGATGGTGGCGGCTCTACTGTTATGTATGTAAATGGAGCTGTTGTTAATAAACCACAAGTAATAGGAGGAATTCCGCTATCAAATGCAATTATATTATTAAAGAAAAATTCATAAGACAATCTTCTCATAATCTTTTCTTATTGCACGTCACCTGCACATTATATGTGCAGGTTTTTTATCTGTTTATATTCTGCTCTATAATTTCAGACACCCACGGAACATAGCTATATTTACCCATAAAAGCTGTTATTGACAGATAAAGAATAAATATATAAATTAAAGTTTGTAACAGTGAGTAATCAAAGATAAGGGGCATATTTAGCAAGAAAGTTATCTGCGCAACTATCTTATTAATGAAAGGAATTACGCTTAGCAAATTTGATACCCAACCTATAAAAATTGAGAGCACAGTAAAACCTAATGCTAAAAAAATAGATTGAAAAATATGATATTGCAAAAAAGGTTTTAATCTGGCTTTTGTAAAAAGTCCTATTATAAGCCATATAAAACCTATCATACCCATTGTAAGATATGACAACGCTGAAACAATTTTTTCTATCATAAAGGGGGCATCTTCGCGCATATTAAACTTGTGCCCCGCTTCTTTTTTTATCGATATATTCATCAAGAACCTGATTATAAATTAGTCTAAATTCATCATTTTCAGGTTCAATGTTAATTGACGCTTTGTAAGCTCTTATAGCTTGTTCAATTTCACCATTAAGATAGTGGGCGTTACCGAGAAGCATATAAGTTTGAGCGCTATTTGGTTTAATCCTCAAGGTAGATTTATATAAATCCATTGCCATATCAAGTTGGTTGAAGTTAGTATAAAGATTTGCAAGAAGAATTTGTGCATTAATTTCATCTGGTTTAATCTTTTCTGCGCGTTTATACATTTCAACCGCCATGTCATATTCGCCGAATTCTGAAAGTGCAATTGCATAACAAATATATGCTTTATAGTTGTCTCCTTCCATTTTAAGAGCTTTTTCAAAGTAATTGTATGCTTTTTCGCGTTCTTTCATTAGAGTCAGCGTATTTCCTATGCAAATACAGACGATTTTGTTATCAGGATTTAGTGCAAAAACTTTTTTATAAAGTGTAAGTGCAGTTTCATAATCAAAAATTTTAAAGCAAACATTACCCATATCGACAAGTGCCGTAATATTTTCAGGATCAAGTGAAAGTGCCTTTTCATAATAAGCTTTTGATTCAATGTAATCATCATTATCCTGATATAAAAGTGCAATTGCATTATAAATTTCAGGATTTGAAGAATTCAAATCAATTGCTCTGTTATAGTAAAATAGAGCTTTTGAAAAATTTTTCCATTCAGCAAATACATTACCGATATTGTAGTAAATCAGGTAATTTTTGGGGTTAATTTCCAATGCTCGATTGTAGTATGAGAGAGATTTTCTGAAATCTTTTTCATAAAACCACATTGTACCCATTCCGACCAGAGCCTGAACATCATCTGGTTTTATGGCCAGCAGACTGTCAAGGACAGACATGACTTTGTCGTAATCTTCTATTTGAAGATAAAGTTCTGATAATCTATGGTAATTATCTGTATTCTCAGGTTCTTTAGCCATAGCTAAAATAAGCTCATTTATTTGTTTATTAATTTCTTCTTTATTCATAATATTATTATTTTACACTTTTTTTAGTATATTGCAACAGTATTTAGAATTGTTACGATTCTAAATTAAAGAAAAAGCTTCACTTATGTGAAGCTGATTACGTTATTAAAACTCTTTATATGGTTGTGAAATTTGTTTCCATTCATTTTCGGGAATACTGAATGCATTGCTCCAAAACTTTTCAATTGCATATAATTGCCTTTCTTCCCTGTGAAGTATGTGAACAATAACATCTCCATAATCCAATAAGTTCCATCTGTTTTTTGTATCGTTTTCTAATCTTGATGGGTTACGGGAAAATAACTCCTTAATTCTTTCTTTTGTATTGTTCATTAAAGCTTTGACATGTGGAGTCGAATCACCCGTAACAATTACAAAATAATCAGCGAGTGAAGATACGTTGCTTATATTCAAAATTGTAATATCTTTGCCTAATTTTTCATCAAGTACTCTAGCGATAGAGCAGGCTAAAATTTTTGAATCAATTTCATGTTCCATAATTGCTTTCCTTTTTATTTTTATTTTAACATGAAAATTAATTATTCAATCATATCGACTCTTTTTTCGTGACGACCTTTTTCGAATTCAGAGTTTAACCATACCTCAACAATTTCAAGAGCTATTGATTTTCCGGTAATTCGTTCTCCGAGGCACAAAATATTTGCGTTGTTGTGTGCCCTTGAGGCTTTGGCGCTGAACGTATCAGTGCAATGTGCAGCTCTGATGCCTTTAACCTTGTTTGCTGCAATTGACATGCCAATACCAGTTCCGCAGATTAGTATCCCTTTGTCTGCTTCCTCTGAAATAATTTTTTTTGCAGCTTTTTGGGCTATAGGTGGATAATCACAGGAATCGTAGCTGTATGTCCCGACATCAATGTAATCTATTTTATGATTTTTTAAATATTCGATTACAGCTTTTTTGTATTCAAAACCGCCATGATCCGAGCCAATAACTACTTTAATATTTTTCATGGAAAAACCTCACTTCTACTGTACTTTGCTATTATACAACAAAACTTCCAATTAAGGGAGTTTTGTTTAATGGATATATCGCAGTTTACATCAAACAATATCTAAATTCTCAGCCCTGAAATAAATTCATTTCATGCTTTGAATTTATTTCAGAGTTTAACTGTTATGAGATGCTGAAACTAGCCAGCATGAGGTTTTTATTATTAATTGATGTAAACTGCTGTATATGTCACTGTTTAATTTGCTTTTAAGGTATACTACTCTGTTTTAGACTTTGCATAATTCGGATCGAAGTTTTCTCTTGCTAATGTCTGAATATCACTGTATTCCTTAGAGTTACCCTTATATTTGTAAACAGGCTTTCCGTCTTTTATGCTTACTTCTATATTTTTACTTTCATTAGGGAAAGCCTTACTGACCAGAGTTTTAGCATTATTAAGAGTATTTACTTCCTGTTGTGACAAGTTAAGTCCACTCTGTATTGGGTTGGTGGTGTTTTTGCGTACCGTTCCAGAACCAAGTCCTGACAAATTCATATCATTAGGTTGTATTAATTCACCATTGACAAGTATATATTGCTGATTTGTTATATTCATTTGTTTGCCGTCACTGTTACGTATTGCGCCTGTGCATTCATATAACGGATATTCTTGACCATTATATATTGCAGTGCCTGTTTTCTTATATGTGTATGTATTTATTACATCTTTTATGCTGATACTTCCATCTTGGTTAACAGTAACAGCTCCGCTTATGTCTGCTCTTGAACCTAATTTAAAGTCTCTGACTTTTACTGTCTGGCCATTTGTAAAATCCGGTTTAGTCGTTGTTTTTTCTTCTTCTTTTTCAACTTTTTCTTCTTCTTTTTTTTCAACAACAACTTCTTCTTCAACTTCTTCTTTTTCTACTTTCTTATCTCCTTTTATGACTTTCTGCATTTCAATAATCTGCTGTTGAATTTTTTGATTTTGTTCCTGAATCTCTTTCATTTGATCCATAACAGTTTTGTATTCAGTTGTTTCTGTTGTTTTTTTATCGCTGCCATCATCTACAGGTGGTGTGCTTCCTCCACCAATTCCAAACAGGTTAAGTATGCCGCCAAGTATAGTACCGGCAAAACCAAGCCCCATCATCCAGTTCATCCATTTTGGTGTTGTGTCGCCGCAGTTATGATTATCATATACTCCATAGCCGCCGGTAAACACATTATTATTTATAATAGTTGTCTGATTAGGCACGCGAACTCTGCCCATTCCTCTGAATTGACCTGCTTTTAAATTATAGGTTAATGATTGTCTACTGCCGGCTGACCAACCGGTTATACCATAATTACCCATGGCATGTTCTCCATCTTTTATTCTCTCTATATGTATATATAAAGTATATACTTTTTAAATAATTGCCATTTATGTATTGTTATTGTTACATATCTTTACAAATAAGTTTTGGCTGTATTTCAAAAAATAAGAGTGCAGATACTATCCCTATGGTATCTATATGCCCTAAAATAGATATATGATAACAAAATGTTAAATATCAAGACTGGTTATAAGTTGTAGAGAAGAGGCTTCTTGTAAAAGTGGATAGTCATCGGCATTTTGTTTTTTTACAAAATTTATAGCTTCATTCCTTGCCATCTCAAGAATTTTAGCATCTCTTACAATATCTGAAATTATTAAATCAGGCAGTCCGCTTTGTCGTGTTCCAAGAAATTCACCAGGGCCTCTAAGCTGTAAATCTTTTTCTGCTATCACAAACCCATCGTTTGTTTGCGTCATTATATTCAAACGTTCTTTAGTTTCTTGAGATCTGGTGGCTGTGTATAATATGCAGTATGATTGCATATTACTTCTTCCAACGCGTCCTCTCAGCTGATGAAGCTGTGAAAGTCCGAATCGTTCTGCGTTTTCAATAAGCATAACTGTTGCATTTGGAACATCAACGCCGACTTCAACAACTGTTGTAGAAACCAGAATATCATATTTTTTGTTTTTAAAATCTGCCATAATCTGATCTTTTTCATCATTTTTTAGTTTTCCGTGAAGAAGACCTATTTTGTATTGAGGGAAAACTTCATTTCGTAATTTTTCAGCTTCAATTGTTGCGGCTTTAGCTGATAAAGTTTCGCTTTCATCAATTAGCGGATAAACAATATATGCCTGCCTTCCTGTGTCGACTTCCTGTTTTATTAAATTATATACACCTCTGTGAGATGTTATAAGAGAAGTTTTTACAGGCTTTCTGCCTTTTGGAAGTTCATCAATTACCGTTAAATCAAGGTCGCCGTGCAAAGTAAGCGCGAGTGTTCTAGGAATAGGTGTTGCTGTCATAGTCAGTATTTGGGGATTTTTGGACTTTTTCTTTAATACATTTCTTTGTTTTACACCGAACCTGTGCTGTTCGTCTACTACAATTGCTCCGAGGTTATAAAAATCAACATCCTCTTGAATAAGAGCATGTGTTCCTACTGCAATATCCATCTGGCCGTTTCTTAGATCTGTCCTGAATTTTTCTCTGATTTTTTTCCCCTGACTTCCTAAAAAAAGTCCTACACTTATTCCCAAAGGAGTCAACCAGCTTACAAGATTATTATAATGCTGTTGGGCTAAAATTTCTGTGGGAGCCATTAATGCTCCTTGATATCCATTTTCAACGCCGGCTAGCAGCATTATTGTTGCGACAACTGTTTTACCGCTGCCGACATCCCCTTGAAGAAGCCTTGCCATAGGTATATCTGAATTAAGATCATGTAAAATTTCATTTACTGCCTTTTTCTGAGATCCTGTAAGTTCAAACGGCAAACTCTCAATAAATTTTTTTACAAGTCCGTTTTCTTTTATTTGCAGCGAAAGAGCTGAATGGTTATGGGAATTCTGTTCTTTTAGTCTTGCAAGTTTCAGCTGGATAATAAAAAGTTCTTCAAATATTAAAGAGTAACGTGACTGATTGAGTAGTTCCATACTTTCTGGAAAATGAATCTGTTCAATCGCAATTTTTTTGTCTAGAATTCCGTATTTCTCTCTTATATAGTCAGGAATAATATTTACAATATCGTCTTTGTATATTTGAATTGCATTATAAATTGCTCGTCTTAAAACTTTTATCCTAAGGTCTTCACATACTGAATAAACAGGTACAATTCTTGCAATATCAAGGTTTGAATTACTACCTTCCGAAAATTCGCCTGACATTATTGAATAATTCGGTTTATCAAAAGTTAATTTCCCGTCGTAATTGTTTCTTTTTACTGTTCCGGAAAGCATTATAGCGGAATTTCGCGGGAACTGCGCTTTAGTTCTTTCGATAATATACCTGTTTGAGTTTGCCTGAAAAAAGCTCAGGTCAATCTTTCCACTCTCATCGGCAACAGTCACCTTTATAACTGAAAGTTTGTTTTTTGTATTAAATGCAGAAACTGATTTTATGTATCCAAAAACAGTTGTAGTTTCACCTTCTCTCAAGTTTTTAATAAGTGTTCTTGATGAATAGTCAATATGCTTTTTAGGGAAGTAAAAAATGAGATCTTCTACTGTATAAATCCCTAGTTTATTTAATTTATAGGCAATTTTTGGACCAACTCCTTTCAGATACATGACATCTGTATTTTTTGCTGTTTTTTCTTTGCTGTGGATTTTTTTTTCAGTTTCTTTAGGTGTTGTTTCTGATTTTAAAACCTTAATAAGTCTGTCTATGCTTTTTCTTCTCTCATTTATTCCAGCAAATGGGTAGTGTTCAAATATTTCTATAAGTACAGCCCATTTAGGATTTCTTTTAGAAAGATTGTAATATTTTTTTGCTTGATTTCTAATAAAGCCGGAAAAAGTTTGAGTTTTACCGTGAATGTCAATATATTTGTAATGAATTTCAATTTCAATAGCTTTTTTCAGTTGTTCAATATTGTCAATCACTTATCCTTAGTACCTCGTAAATATCGGTTTTTTTCGATTTTCCCCGGATGGTGACATCAGTAATTTTTATAACATCCGTAATATCGCTTACGTATGAATATGTTGAACTACTTATAAGCAGATTTGTTTTGTAAACTTTATTGTAGCTTTCAATTCTGCTTGCAAGATTTACGGTATCACCGATTACTGTGTATTCAAGACGCTTTTCGGAACCTATATTTCCTACAAAGGCCTCACCTGTGTTAATACCTATACCTATTTCAATTTTTGGTTTACCTTCAAAAAGCCATTTATCTTGAAGCTGATCAACTTTTTTGAGCATATCATAAGCACACTTTACAGCGTTTTGCGGATGGTTTATATCCTGAATGGGTTCTCCAAAAATTGCCATAACAGCATCGCCGATAAATTTATTGATAACGCCGTTGTATTTTGCGATAATCGGTTCAATTTCTGAAAAATATTCATTAAGAATTACTGACACTTCTTCCGCAGTCATTTTTTCACTCATACTAGTAAAACCTCTTATATCCGCAAACAGTACGGTAACATTAGCTTTTTTCCCTCCGAGTTTTATGTCATCAATGTTTTGAACAACATTTTTCATAATATCCTGCGAAAGATATTTACCCATTGCATTTTTAATTTTTTCTTTATTTCGGCCTTCAAGTATAAATCGGTAAGAATAGCCGAAAATCATGGTAACAAGCTGAATTACAAGAGGAGTAATAACGTTTGGTGCTATTCCGTTTTTATAACATATAATTGCTGCAATAAAATAGATTATACCAGTTAATATTATTGAAATAATTGATTTAAATATTGTTAATTTGCTTATAATAACAAATGCAGTAATACTCAGCAGGACTATAATGAGCAAATCCTGTACAAGTGATGTTGTTCTTATAAATTTATCATTGAGCAGATTATCCAGATACGTTGCTTGAATGTCAACTCCAGGATGCTGATGAAGTATAGGAGTAGGCAAAGCATCTTCTAGAGCAAGTCCTGCACCCTTGGCATTTGCACCGACAAATACGATTTTATTGTTAAATTCTTCCGGTGATATGATAGGCTTTTTACCTGATTTCAAATTCTCAAGAGAATCTATAATGTCGATTGCCGAGTATTTTTTATGTGTATATTCTGAATTTGGATATTTTTTGTAATATCTTGTAAAATTCTGTACTCCTTCAGGACTCTGCTCTGCAGGAATTACCAAGCCCGTCTCATTAAATACTAATACATTGTCGTTTAACGTTATTTTGTCGGAATTATTCAATAACAAGTACATTCTGATAGCGAGTGACGGAAAGTTATATGAACCTACAGTTATAATTGAGTCAGCCCTTCTCAAATAACCGTCATAATCCTGGTTTATGTTTACTGAACCTGCATATTTTACCGAATTAAAATATGCATCAGGAAATTTTGATAGACTATTGTAAAGCGTGGGATAATTCACTGACCTGTTGTCAGTAATATTAATTTTAAATTTGTCATGAAATTTTTGTAAATAATCTTTTTGTGAATGGTTTATCTCAGAAAGCGGACTAAATCCAACTACAAGATTATTTATTTGAGTAAGGGTATCAAATAATATTTGATCTGATTTTTTGTCTTCAGAAGAGGATAATATGGCATCATAGCCTATTATTTTGGGGGATGAGTATGTATTTAGGAATTCAAAGATTTTTGCATATAACTCTCTTTTCCATGGCCATCTGTGTCTTTGTATTGATTTGTCATCTATAACTATAACTGCTATATTTTTATCCCCATAATCAGCTGCGGTAAAATTTTGCATCATGAAGTTATATACTTTGGGTTCAAGAGCATACC
Organism: Candidatus Gastranaerophilales bacterium; assembly: GCA_944326015.1. GTDB lineage: Bacteria > Cyanobacteriota > Vampirovibrionia > Gastranaerophilales > Gastranaerophilaceae > Stercorousia. The sequence goes on along the minus strand of CALVCJ010000009.1, from coordinate 11,174 downwards.
AGGAAATAATTATCAAAACTATGGATAAAAAAGCGTGTAATAAAAATGTATATATAAAAAATAATTTAGATTTTATAAATGTTCTAAGATTTGCCATACTTTCCCTCTGATTTTATTTTATGATATAATAAATTTTGAAAAAAGGATAGTTTATGAATGAAAATTTAATTAAATCGTTGTCTGATGAAAAAATAATGCCTATTTTAAGGTGCCCTGATTATTTGAAAACTGTTGATATGGCCATGGCGTTAATTGAGGGTGGAATAAAAATTTTAGAAATAAATGTTCAAAATATTTCTATATACAGAGCAATTGAAGAAATTTCAAAACATGCTGTTGTTTGTGCAGGTGGAATTATTACCTCACTTCAGGCTGAGGCTGCAATCTTATCCGGCGCAAAAATATTATCTTCACCTATTTTTTCAATGAATCTTGTAAAAATATCAAAAGATAAAGAAATCCCTTATATTGCAGGAACTTCTACTGCAAATGAGGCTTACAATGCATGGAAGGCACGTATTCCGCTGATAAAAATTTATCCTGTCACAGCACTTGGCGGAGCTATGTATATTGAAGATTTACTCAGGCCTATGCCTTTTTTAAATGTTATGCCTCTCGGTAATGTTAAAATTGATGAAATTAGTTCTTATATTAAAGCAGGGGCTTCAGTTGTCGGTATAGGTCGGGATTTCTATGATGGGTATTCCCTTGCAGAAATTACTGTCAGAGCTAAAAAGGTTATTAAAGAATTGAAGGGTTAAATATGAATGATAAATTAGATATTTTAGCTATCGGAGAAAGTTTGATTGAATTATCGGCGAATGCAAAAATGTCTGAATCAGCTTGTCTATATAAATATTATGGCGGTGATGCTCTTGCAACTGCAATTTCCGCACTTAGAATGGGCTCAAAAGTTGGATTTATTTCGTGTGTTGGCAACGATCCTTTTAAAGATTATCTTATCGAAAGCTGGGAAAAAGAAGGACTTGACGTTTCCGGTATTCGTTTTGTCAATGAACCTAACGGATTGTATATTATCTCAAGACCGGCTCTTAATGAAAAAGAGGTTGTACATTACAGAAAAAAAATTGCGCCTTCAAAATTATCTGTTGATGATATAAATGAAGATTACATAAAATACGCTGATGTGATTTACGCATCGGGTGTGACACAATCGCTTTCTCCTTCTGCAGGTGAAGCTGTTGAATATGCATTTAAATTTGCAAAAGAAAATGCTATTACAACTGCTTATGATCCGAATTATTATTCTACGCTTACTACCGTGGATGATGCCAGAGAAGCTTTTTTCAGAGTTTGTGAGTATGTCGATATTCTTTTTATGAATACAAAGCATGACACTATTAATATTTTAGAAATAGATTCATATGAAAATATTATTAAGAAACTCTGGGATATGGGAATTAGTACGGTTGTACTTAAATCCTCTGAAGAAAAAGGTTATTTTACGGGGTATAACGGTAATATTACTTTTACAAATTTTTATACTACTGATTATGTAGATACAACATGTTCTGGAGATACATTTAACGGCGGCTATCTTCATGCGTTAACCCACGGATTTACTGAATTTGAAGCAACAAAATTTGCGTCAATTGTAGCAGGTCTTCAGGCAAAAGAAATTGGCGCAATTAAATCTATCCCCACAAAAGAACAGGTATATTCCATATATAGGTGTAATAATGATTAAATGCGTTATTTCCGGATATTATGGATTTAGGAATTTCGGTGACGAGGCTATTCTAGCTGTTTTAGTAAAGCATTTAAAGGATATTAATGCTGATGTTACTGTTCTTTCCTCTGACTGTGAATTTACATCAAGAACTTATAGTGTTTGTTCTGTCAAAAGATTTGATATAAAAAATGTTATAAATGTCATTAAATCTTCTGATGTTTTGATTTCCGGAGGAGGGAGCCTGCTTCAGGATGCTACAAGTATAAAGAGTTTAATTTATTACTCTTTTATAATTGCTCTGGGATTGTTTTTTAATAAAAAAGTTATAATTTTTGCCCAAGGAATAGGCCCTCTATACAGTTTTATTTCAAAAATTATTGTAAAAAATGTATTAAAATACTGCACTTTGGTAACGGTTAGAGATGAAATCAGTTTGAGCCTTTTGAAAAATTGGAATATTAACGCAAAACTTGTTTGTGACCCTGTTTATTCACTTGGTGTGAAAGCGAATAATAAACAAGGTATTGTCGGAATTCAGCTTAGAGATTTTAAAACTGTGAATGATAATCTTTTGTATAAACTTGCCTTATTTGTTGTAGATAAATTTTCTGACAGCAAGATTGAAATTTTATCACTCCAGAACTCTCAAGATTATGATTTAAGTAAGAAATTTGAAAACATAATTCTTTCAATTAACCCTGATATTAATGTTTCTGTAATTGAAGATAACATTATCGAGCATATATCATCTCTGGAGTATCTTATTGCTATGCGTTTTCATGCTTTGCTTATTGCAATTAAGTGCGGGGTAAAAACTTGTGCTGTTAATTATGATGTTAAAGTTCAAAAGCTTGCTATGAGCGCAAATATTCCTATAATTTCAATGGACGCCCATGAAAATTTTGAAGAAATTTACGATCGTTTGACAAAACTCAATAGAAATTCTCTTTTAAATTTTGCCAAAAAACAAAAATTTGATTGGTCTGAATTTGATAATTTACTCTTTTGTGCTAAATAGCTGAGTATAAGTTTTTCTGATTGTAACATCAAATTGATTTGGCACACTTTGTGCAAGAAGGGCAGACCATTTTTTGTAATCTTCTGCGTTTATTTGTGCGTTTAATGAATCTGACTGATTTGCAGTGCTTGTATCAAATGCCGCAATTGTTGCTGAAAGTTCTTTCCAGTCTGCATATCCGTCACCATTAATATCAATTTTTTTAAATGCATTCTGCGCCATTGATATTGCTTGTGATTTTTCCAATGAGCCGGTATCAGAAGGTAATTTTGATATTTCATGTTTAACAAACTCTTTTGCAGTTACTTTTCCGTCACAATTACCGGAAATTTTATCTATAAAGGCAGCGTAAGATTTTGCAATGCTGCTGACAGAAGATTTATATTCGTCTGCACATTTTTCCGCATTATCCGGATCACTGAATTCGTCTATAATTGTATAAGATTCGGAGTCATTTTCACCTAACTTGTTTGTAGCTTCGTCAAAAGCCTGTCCTGCATTAGTTTCCTGATTCAGGTCAAGATCTCCTGCATATTCGTTTGCAGCAGGTTGCAGATTTTGTGTTAATGGCGGAATAGTAATTTGTGGAAGCTGAATAGGGGCAAAGTTAAGGCCAGACTGATATGCAAGTATATTACCATATGAATTATTTATATTATATGAAAAAATAGGGTTTGGTAGCCAGGAAAAGCCGAGTGGATCTGCCATCATATAACTCGGAATTCCAATACCTTCGCGTACTCCGTATCCGAAACCTCCGCAAAATATACTTGGACCATGGCAGCATCCGATCCTGTTTTTTAGCGCAAAGCCGGTAATTGCTGTTTGTGTAAGCCCATACCCTATCTGTTGAAATGTATTGCCAAGTTTTTGCCAAAAATCTTGTCCAGTCATTATGATCTCCTGAATTATATTCTATATATATAATAAGTATATCTTTATCAAAAAATTGACATATTAATACTTGATTATATCTTATATTCCCATATATTATAGGCTTTTACAGCTATTTTAATATTTCTTAATATAAAAAAGAACCTTAGCTAAAAGGTTCTTTTAAAATTTGCCCTGGGCCAGACTTGAACTGGCACTGGATTTAACTCCAACCGGATTTTAAGTCCGACGCGTCTACCGATTCCGCCACCAGGGCATTTAGAGTTTAAACTGTCAACTTTTCTATATTAAAATAAAGAAACTCACATGTCAAGAATTTTGGGATATGTATAGAAGTTTCCACTAAATATGCGTAATATTGTCATGCTAAACTTGTTTCAGCATCTCAAAACAACGAGACCTGAAACGAGTTAGGGTAGCATTTACCCATTTTTATTGGAATTTGCTATATAAGTCCCAGAATTTTTAAATTAGTGAATGATATCTAAGTAAGAGTTTAACTCCTTAATTTTTGAATTAAGATGCATGTTAAGTTGTTCAATTTCAGCCTTTACCAGATTGTCGTTTGACAGACTTATCTTGCCGAATAAAGGCGGATATTTTATATTTTTGAAAAACATATTCTTAAATCTTTTGATTGCAGAATAATCATTATTATCAATTATATCACTTAAATCTGTAAGATCACAAAATAAATCGCCTATTTGAATTTTTGCTTTTAAGATATTATTTGACAAAATGTATTTTTGAATTTTAAGTGTATGTGAAAGTATTATTTCATAATTATTTTTAATTTTCGACTTTTTCTCAGGAAGTATTTTTATAAAATAGTTCATTGTTTGGTCGTAACCTGATTGGATTAACTCATTTCTTTTGTTTTCAGATATGTTAAAGTCAACTACAACAATATCACCGGTATTAAGCACAATATAGTCGTATTTATCATTTTGTGCATAAATGTTAGTAATGAATGAAGTAGACATTGCAGTCATGCAGCTGTAAACTGCATTTGCATAGTCAATCCCTGATATATCATTTGTATCGTAATATCCTTCCAGCCTGAATTCTAAAATTCTTTCATTTTTTGGCTGTAAATTCTTGGATAACTCCCACATTGGCCAGCTTTTTTGAAGGTCACCATCTACAAGAAGAGTTTTGTTATACTCGATTGGTTTCATTAGACCGGGCATACAGCATGAAATTCTTACAGCTGAAGCAATTTCGTAATCAGGTGTGCAAAATCGCGAAAACTCTTTACACTCAAAACTCGAAAGATCTGTGGTTATTATTACAAGATTTTTCTGTATATCTTCAAAGGTAACTGCTTTGTTAGAACCTTTTTTATATTTTTCACCATAATACTTAGTTTCAATAAGCTCACGTACCCATTCAAGGAACACCTCCCCTTTGCTTAATGCAAAAATTGGTCCGATACCAATTGATATATCTTTAAAAAGTTCAAAGTTAACTTTCAAAAAAACGTTTTTAATTTCTTCTGCGCTATATCCAACAGCAAGAAGTGCCGCAATTATTGAACCTACAGAAGAACCGCCTAGCGTATCTGGTATAACTCCTAATTCTTCAAGTGCTTTAATGGTTCCTATATAAGAAACTCCACGAATTGCACCGCCTCCGAATAAACATGTATATTTTAAATTTGTATTCATATATAAATTATACTACGATTAAAATTTTATATCTGTATTAAACAGTGTATTTTTATAATACTCAATATCATCAGACGGTTGTACAAAATGTCTGTCGGCAAGCTTTGCTGGAAGAAATACCCCGAAATTTTTACCTTCATAGACGAGTTTCCATTCTTTTGATTTGTTAAGAACATTATAAACAGGGTAGAATTTTTCTATAATCATTACATCCGGCGGGAACACCTTTAAAACTTCATCCCAGCCAGGATTTACTAGAAAAAATTGTTTTATTAACGGTATCATGTAGTCGTAATAAACTTCCTCGTATCGTCCGTCCATATAAATCAGATTAGCCGGATAAAGTTTGTATGCTGTGTAGCTGCCAAAGCCAAAGTTGGTTAATAGATTTCCGCGAATATTGTTTTTTTTAATAAATTCAACTTCTTTAACAGGATAAATATCAATTCCGGCAGGAACGGAAAAATTTTTTGCTGTTAGCGTAAAAATAGAAAGAAAAAGTATAAATCCATATACAATCTTATCTTTCCACGCTGGAAATTTTAAATTTTTTATTAAGTTATAAAAGTCTTCATAAACAAAGCAGAGAGCAGAAATTGCAAAAAATGGTATAAGTTTGACATGGCTTATCCCAAGACATAAAGTAGTTACAAGTATAATTATTTTTGTTTTATCAGTTTTTTTATACCACTGCTTTATATTAGAATTATTTATCTCTTTTGTTATGCATATTAACTCGCTCATAACTGCAACTGCCATAAATATTTTAAATTCAATATATTTAAACAAATAAAATTTTGAAAATAATCCCCACCATTCTACAATATCAGGTCTGTTCATTGTGTTAGCCATTAAAAGAAATTTTATATAATCCCCCCCCCATGGGTTTATCATTAGACTCAGGGCAGAGATTAACAGGGTTATAATATATTTTTTAAAAGGCTTTTTATTTAAAAATTCACCAACAGCATACATCGCTGTGAGTCCTAATCCTGCAACCACTCCTCCGTGGAGGTTGTTCCAGAAAATTGTGATAACTGGAATTAAATAAAGAAGTTTATTGTTTCCTCTTCTAACTCGTTCAAATATGTATATGAAGACAGTAAACAGTAAAAAGCTGAAAAGATGACATCTTATCGGGTTATTTAAAAGCTGCATTACACCCATTAGTGAAAAAAAGTAAAATAATATATTGTATGGGGATATATTATTTCTTAATTTAATAATTTTTGAAGCTGTGAACATAAGCAAAAATAGAATAAATGCCTGCAGAATTATCAAACTGTATGGCCCAAAAAATTTAAGAAAAATATAAAATATGACACCTGAGCCCCATTCATGATCCCACCAGGTGTGAACTGGTGTGTACGATAAAAAATCAGATTTCAGGACATGGCCTCCATCAACAACTCCCATGCCCGCAATTAGTCTTGCCCATAAATCGTTATCATAACTATTAGATGTTGTGCAAAAGGCAATTATTAAAAGAAATATTGATATATAAAAAATTAATCCCTTTTTCAGCATAAAAAAATTCTATCATAAAAAAAGACCTTACTTGATCTTCGGTCTTTTTTATTACATAATTATAAATTATACAAAAACTTTTAAGCTGCAACTGTACCTTTAATCTCTCTAATTAAATATTCAGCAACCCATTCAAAATCTTTGTTGCATTCTGCAGCTTTTTTAAGATATTTAACAGATGCGTCACCTATTCTAATCAAAGTCATTGCAACAACACCTCTTTTAATTCCTCTTACAACCTGTAATTCATCAACAAGCTGCGGTAAGACAGAAGTTCCAATATTTACAAGTTCGTTTTCCAGTTTATTTTTTGTTATGTTATCTGCATTTTCTAATTTTGAAAGAATTTCATTTACTGTTTCCATTATAATATCTCCATTTATCTGATCTATATTATGATTATAAACTAAAAAATATTATAATTATGATTTCCTTATATAATCTTTATATGATATAAAGATTGAACATATTTTTTCTTAAATTTATATATTTAGCTGTAAATTTTGAAAGTTCTTTCAATGTTTTTGTCTATCGCACTCTTTATTGATTCATATTCTGTTTCGAGAGAATTGTGTTCTGTATCAATATTCTTCAATTCAAGATCATACATTTTATCTTTGTTCTCTATTTTGTTCATAGCAGCATTATATTCGGCTTCCGCAATGGCAATCGCTGCTGAATCGGTTTGTTCTGTAATATCACTACAGCTTGAATATATAAGAGTATTCCAGGCATATTTTGAATCTACCTGCTCAAGAGTTATAATTCCGTTTTCAAAAGCAAATTGTATCCATTCTGAACTTGATGCAAGACCATCTTGTAATACTTGATATCCTCCATCTTTCATGCGATTGAACAGATTAGTATACCATTGTGCTTTTGCACTGCCGTTTTCATTATAGGAGTCTGTTACTTCGCTTGTATCAATCCATGCATAAGAAGGCTCACCATATGTATTCATGATATTATCAAGTATCAGAACATCAAGTATTGGTTGAAAGTTTGTTTGTTGTTCTGGTGTCATGTTTTTCACCAGCCATTCAACATCGAGAAGATTAGGATAGCTTTCTTCAGATAAGACTCCTGTTGTTCCAAATAAAATTTGTTCTAGAGCTTGTGCCTTTTCAGTATATGTTTTATATTCAGGAGATTCTTTATTGATAAATGGTTCAAGTGCAGGATTCCAAACCTGATATATTGAACCTTTTAAGCTGTTTATAATTTGTTTAGCAGTTTCTTTTTTAGAATCAACAGTTACATGTTTAGTTTCAGTGATACTGAAAACATTTTCGTCAGCTCCGTTGAAAACATCTGGAATTCCGACATACTTAATTGTCTGTGTTTGATTATCATCATCAGCGTACGTATATGTTACAGTGAATGTGCCGTCTGCTTCTAATGTAACATTTCCACTCGGTATTTCACTGTAGCTGCCTGTATCTTCATTGTATGCTGATACTGTGTATCTTGGAGGCCCATACCCTTCAATAATTTTGTTGCCGAATTCATCATGTGCATATCCGTCTTCAGAGTTTGGATCTTGTTTGTATATAGGTTCACTGAATTTATTAATCGTGACGATTTTATCGTCATCGCTAGTCATTCCTAATACACCAAATGTCAAGCTTCCGTTATATTCGTCTCCGTCAAGGGTCAAGCCGGCTCCAACGTTACTGTCATTGGTATAAGTATATTCTCCTGTTATGGCTGATTGAATTTCTGATTTCAGACTGTTTATATAGTTTTCCGTACTTGTTGTAGCAAGCGTATATTCGGAATATTTATCAATATAATCCAGTAAAGAGTTTAATACATTATTAATTCCATCATCTGTAGTAGCGTTTTCAACTGCAGTTTCAATGCTGTTATCTGTGCCGCTACTAGGCTTGAATAAAGTTTTTCCGTCAGAAGAAGTAAGGTTTCGCAGCTCATTGTCCATGTTTGTTGCAATAGTGCTGCTCCAGGCATTATATGCTGTATTAAAGTTATTTAATGCTGCTGTGTAATTATAGTATTGTTCACCTGCTATAGTAGTGTTATACCCGGGATGTTCAGTACTGCCTTCTATGCCTTCATAATAAGCCTGCAGCATTTCCGCTGTCATACCTGTATCTATAGTTATAGGATTCCCGTCATCATCTTTAGCGCCTGTATAATATGGAATCGTTCCTGTTTCTGTTGCGTACTCATTCAAATTATCAAAGTATGTAGTAGTATTTTCCAGACCATAATAACCAAGAAAAGTATTTATATCACCATTTGCATTTTGGAAATTAATTGCATCTTTCTCGGATACAAGTATTTGTCCGGAGCTGTTTGAAATTCCGTACTGGTTGTTATATGGATTATAAGCTGTTAATGCATTGAAAGTAAGTTTTTGATATGTTGAATTATTATCAGCATCGTAATTTGTAAACATCATCTGTGATTGATTTAAGGCAGTTGTGTATGCTTCGCTGACCTGCGAACTTTTAGTTGCAAGCCGCATTTTCTGATTGTTGATAATTTGCGCTCTCAGCTCATTATCTGACATACGGGAAGTTATTGATAATAATCTAGCCTGTCCTGCTGCCATTCCCATAGATGATACATTTTCCTTTCAATTTCCTTAGTAACTTTCACTATGGTATATCGGTTTTTTATATAAAAACTTTAATAATTTAATAATATATTGTAACGAATTGTAATAATTATGGTAAGCTTGAAAATATTGAAAAGAGTTAAGGGAATACAATTCGTAAAGGTTATGGAAAAAATTTTTTTGTGCTAGAATATAATAAAAATTGACCTGATTTGTAAAGAAAGGATATCAAAAGGGATATGAATAAGGTTGTAGTTGGCGCTCAATGGGGTGATGAAGGTAAAGCAAAAATTACTGATTTACTAGCTCAGGATGCTGATTTAATAATAAGATACCAGGGGGGATGTAACGCTGGGCACACAGTTGTTGCTCATAATAAGACATTTAAATTTCATCTTATTCCATCAGGTATTTTATATAAGGGAAAAATCTGCTTTATAGGGCCTGGGACTGTAATTTTACCCGAATACTTTGAAGAGGAAATTAAGATTCTGATAAAAGATGGCATAGATGTTTCAGGGTTAAAAATTAATCCGCTTGCATCTATTACAATGCCTTATCACACAGCGATCGATGGTTATTCTGAAAGTACAGCCCAAAAAGGTAAAATTGGAACAACTAAAAAAGGTATTGGTCCGACTTATACGGATAAAATGGCTAGAATTGGCTTGAAAGTTCAAGATTTGTACTCCCTAGATGCGCTTTCTGAAAAGCTTGATATAATTCTGCCTTTAAAAAATAAAATTTTAAAAGAAGTTTACGGGCTGAAAACTTATACAAAAGAAGAAATTTTTTCTTTATGTAAAAAATATGCTGATATTTTCAAACCATATGTCTGCTTCGACTGGCAGAAAGTTCTTGAAGATGCAAAATACACAAATAAAGCCGTTCTTTTTGAGGGTGCTCAGGGGGTAATGTTAGATATAGACTATGGCACTTATCCTTTTGTTACCTCCTCAAATCCGATCGGCGGTGGGGCAGCAACAGGCTCAGGATATGGTCCTATAATGATTGATGAAGTGATTGGAGTTGCAAAAGCATATGTAACAAGAGTTGGAGAAGGCCCTTTTGTTACGGAATTAACAGATGAAACAGGTGATAAAATTCGTGAAATAGGACATGAATACGGTGTTACAACTGGTAGACCGCGTCGATGCGGATGGTTTGATGCTGTGACTATGAAATACGCTGTTCTTGTAGGTGGCTTAACTTCAATAGCTTTAACAAAAATTGATGTCTTTGACGAATTTGATGAAATAAAGGTATGCACGGCTTACAAAGACACCAGAACAGGCGAAATTTATACAAGTTACCCGACGGATGTATTTATACATAAGTATCTGGAACCTGTTTATGAAACTTTCAAAGGCTGGAAGCAAGATATTACAGCTATTAAAGAATACTCAAAACTTCCTGAAAACACAAAAAAATATCTCTCGCGACTTGAAGAGTTTTTGGAGGTTCCTATTTCAATAGTTAGCGTTGGGCCTGATAGAGAGCAAACCATTTTTAAAATTTGATAATGTATTAAGGTATTTATAATCGCAGTTTACACTGTATATTCTCACAAAGCATTCATAGTGTCTGCCGAAGTATTTTAGAGATCTTTTAACAGGTGTGTAGCTTTTTTGTAAATAGCTTAACCTTCTTACCCTTTTATCGTCCAAAACTAAATTTTTGCGGTATGGCTTTTGGTTCTGTTACTCTGCCGGCTTGAAAAAAAATCAAAAATGTGATAACATAACTATATAATAATCTTAAGTATGAAAGGAGCAATAATGGGAAAGTTAAATA
>CALVCJ010000008.1 GCA_944326015.1 Candidatus Gastranaerophilales bacterium | reverse complement strand
AAAATTTGTCGTGTTCTTGAATAGCAGTCAACCGAATGTTTGTCGAACGGTCTTTTAACAATATCATGCCAGCTTCTTAGCTGTTTTTCTACGGGAATTCCCTTTTCTTCTAATGGATTAAATGTCATTTTTGTTCTCCTTATTATCTGGAAGGCCGGAGGTCAGGAGGACAAGAGGACAGGCTGTTTTATGGAAGATATTTTTGTGCGAAGCACTGATAATCGCTTGACTTCCTACCCTCTGAGCTTCTTGCCTTCATTACTATTTCTCCAACGCATAGGCAAAAAGTTCGCCCGCGCATTTGTTGTAATATCTTCCGTCATCTTTTGCAAAAAGATTTTCAAAGTGGCTCAAAGCAGTGCCGTCTGTTGAATATGACGGGTTTGTCATCATGAGATGATGTGTCGAGGTGTCGTATCGCAGCGGGAACAAGTCGTTCATCTGCATAAAACTCGGAAGCTTGTCGCTTGCCAGATAATATCCGAAAAGAGCTGAATTAATACGGTTTAATTTTTGTTCGTATGAAAGTCCGCCCTCATTGTTGTCGTTTGTAACTTCAACACCCGGTGCATAATCTCTGTAATATTTCAGCCGTTCAGATAAATTTCTTACAGCTTCAAAATCATCGCCTGTTATAAAGTCCGTTCCTGCATTCAAGCCCATAAGCCTGTATCTTTCAAAATCATCGGAACTTTTTTCTCCGACAAAACTTATATTTGTTTTGCCCGTTCGCAGTCTGATTTCGTTTAAAATATACTGCATCTGGTGATATTCAGGCAAAGCTCCAACTCCTGTGTAATTTGCCATATCATAACCCCCGATATGCTTGGCTGAATCTATAAACATACATTCAAAGCCCAAATTCATAAGTTTTACGCATTCTGTTATATAAATTTCAACGTGTTCGGGGTTTTGCCAGCTGAAAATTTCATCATCACGGTAATTACGTGCGATTTTTATCTGATCTGCTGAAATCACATGCCTGAAACCAACTTTTATACCTCTAAAATGGGCTAAATCAACAAAAGCTTTCAACTGTTCTTCCGGTGTAATTTTATCAACAATTGAGTAATCAATTATATTGTCGCTGTAACTTGTATTAAGCCTGAGACCGTAAATCGAGTTTTCTTCAAACGGACCTTTTTCGTATGCGTCTCCGTAAATATTCTGCCAGATTTGAGAAAGAATTATACAGTTTGCAAAGCTTTTTGCAGAAGGCGGAATTGCAGGCAGTAACTTTATACAGCTTAAAATTCCTTTGCAGGTGCATCCGTTATCCATAACAGCAATTGCGCGGTCGTTAATCTCTATATAATTCGCAAGCCTTCCCCAGTTATCCCCGTAAACCGGTGTTCCTATATAGTCAGGGAATTTATCGTAAAAAATATTGCTTTCCGAAAGGGTTGCAATAATTTCAACAGCCTCTTTCACAGACAGCTTCAACAAATCCGCGGGTACGATATTACCGAGCCACCTTTTTGAATAAGCGTTTCCGACTCCGTGGAAGGCTATATAGTTACTGTAATCATTACGCTTTAATTTTGTACTCTCACCAAGAGCTTTTAACAATTTGTTTACTGCATTGAATTTCATAACATGATTACTTATAAGCAATCAATGAGAATTTTTCATTGCCTGAAATGTTAATAAAGAATTATAAAAACTTTTATATAAGATTAACCAGCCCTGTTGAATGGTCAAAATGGCATTTAGCAATATAAAGTTTGCAACTTTTTACCGCTTCGTTTATAATCACTGAATGCTTCATAAGATAATCCTCAACCCATTTTGTGTGTTCCTGTGCAAAGAAGTTGTGGCATTTGATATCTTCTTTCAGATTAAGAACAGGATAAACACATTTCAAAATCGATGAAAAATCTTTCATCGGATCAGGGTAATGTTCTTTTGCATATTTCATAACTCCACAATCATCGTGTCCGAGAAGTATTAAAAGCGGCACTTCAAGTTTTTTCACTGCATATTCAATACTTTCAATAACATTAGGACCGGTTGTCATACCTGCAACTCTTACAACAAATAATTCACCAATCCCGCAGTCAAAAATAATTTCTGGAACTACACGACTGTCAGAGCAGGTTAAAACACAGGCATAGGGCGACTGATGAAATGCAAATTTCCTCAATGTTTCAAGTGATATATTTTTGGTTGAGGGTGTGCCGTTTACGAAATTTTTATTTCCATTCAGTAATTTTTGAAGTTCATTTTGTGCGTTTTGTTCCATAGAATTATTCTAGTTAAACTGATAAAAAAAATCAATAGTAAACAAAGGAGACTTATATTATAGTTTACACCAATTATGTGTGAAAACGTCTGTTGAATGTCAGCTTACCATATAAGATTCAGCATCTTATAGCAGCAAGATCTCAAAACAAGTTCTAGATGACTATGTGGGTGTGTATTTCTTCTCAATTACCAAATAGAATAAATCCCTTTTCTTGATGAAAACGCGAACAAGCTGATTGCGAATCGGCGGCGCGAATGCGACAGCATTACAGTCGCTTTATTCTGGATATTCCGGCTGTATTGGATCATTTTGCACGAAATCAAAGATTTTGGCTAAAGTAGTCAAATGAGTTTAGAGCCAGCCCTGAATTTATTTCAGTGGTGACGATTTAGATATTGTTTGGTGTATCTATATAACCCCCTAAAGTATGAGTATTCATAATAATTTTTTTGTATTAAAATCAGTATATGTTAAATATTAAGATTAAACTAATGCAAAAATCTGACCTTGATTCTGTAATATCTATTGAACAGAAGGCTTACGGCCCTCATCACTGGTCTAAAGAGTCTTTTATGAGTGAACTTACCAGTGAACTTGCAAGGTATTTCAGTGTTTTTAACGAAAATAATGAGCTTGTCGGATATTGTGGGTGCTGGCAGATTTTAGAGGAAGCACATATTACGAATATTGCAGTAACTCCAGAATACAGGCGTAATTATATAGGAGAGGCTCTTTTAACAACTATAATAAACGAATGCTACAAGAATATGGTAAAATATATTACTCTTGAAGTTCGTGTGGGAAACAAATCTGCTATATCTCTTTATGAAAAATATGGATTCAAATCCCTCGGAGTACGAAAGGGTTATTATCAGGACAATAATGAAGATGCCTTAATAATGTGGACAGAAAATATTTTTTACGATAAATTTAAATCAGGATATGAAAAAAATATTACTGCTCTCAGGGGGAAAATAAATATTTTATGACTGATACTGCAACACCGAAAATAAGAGTGATAAAAAAACAGATAGAAGGTATACGTTTAAGTTTTGGGAGTTTGCTGCTTGTCTTGTGCTGTACTTTTTTAATAATACTCAGCACGTTTATTCAAATAGATGTAAGTCATTTTATAGTGCCTGCCGGTTTGCTCAGTGGGGAACATTTAACTTTTTCTGATTTTGTATACACTTATCATTTAATTCCTCAGATTCCGATTATAATGTTTGTTGGTGCATTTTTAGGTAGAAAATATGGAATTTTAAGCATATTGATATACATATTGCTCGGTCTTTTTATAATTCCTGTATTTGCACTCGGAGGCGGTTTGAAATATATATTTGAGTATAGTTTTGGCTATATTCTGGCTTATATTCCTGCTGTTTTTTTTGCTGGCTCAATATTGAAAAGCGGTTATACCAACAGGAATATGCTTCATGCTGTTTTTGTTGGTGTTTTAACTATACATATAATAGGGATACTTTATATGTTGTTTATTGCTGGATTGAACCATGAAAGCCGGGCATTTATGTGCGAATGGATATATGCTCAAAGCGGGGTAAAGATATTATATGATCTGATTTTTAGTTTTATAACTGTATTTATAGCAAAATATGCAAAAATTATTTTGTGGTTTTTTATGTAAGGAGTTAAATTTATGAAAGTACAAAATGTAAGTTTTTCAAATCCGTCGTTTTTTGGCAGTAGGGTTAAATTTGATGTGCAGGGACATATTGGAACAATGTATGATAATCTTCACGGGCAAACTCAACAGTACACACGTGAGAATATTCTGGATACTGTGGAAATCAATAATGTAAAAAAAATTCTTGTAAGTTCTGTATCTGGTTTAAATTCTCAGGATAGCAGTCTTTTTGAATCGGAATACAATTGTGCCTGTCGTATGGAAAAATTATGCGGTAATGAGAGAGTTAAATTTTATCCTCTTATTTCCTGTCAGCCTGGAATTTCAAAAAGTACAAGCGTTATTGAGCAGTTTCTTTTAGATGACACATTTGTCGGAATGAAATTTCATCCAACAAATACAAATAAACCTATTAAAGATAATTTTGATATATATTCAAAATATTTAGCGCTTGCGGAAGAAAAAGGTTTGCCTTGTGTTTTCCATTCAACTACCGATGGCAAATCAGATCCTGTAGAGATTATCAGGTTGGCTGAAGCCCATCCAAAGCTTCCTGTTGTTTTGTATCATATTGACCTTATGGCTTCTTCTGAGCAGATGACAAGAACTATTGACAATATTGCAAACTCTATAAAGGCCGGAAAATCAAATTTGTTTGTGGATATATCTTGGCTCACAGGTTTGTTTGATAATGCCGGAGAAAATAGAGATATTATTAAGCTTGCACTTGAAAAGATAGGTTCTGAAAGAATTTTATTCGGTTCGGATACACCTATAACTGAAATGGGTGACAAAGAAAAGTACGGCAAATTTGCTGATTTTGTCGAAGAAACAGTCAAAGAGTTTTACAAAGATAAACCTGACGAAGCTGAAAGAGCTTTAAATAATATTTTCTATGACAATGCAGAAGAATTATTTATTGAAAAAAAATGGAATAAAAAGCCCGTAAAAAACAATAAACTTCCAGTAAAAAAAGGAACATCCGGCTTACATATATCGAAATCCGGACTATGCTTGGCTGCAGGTATTGCAATGATTGCGCTTGCAGGCTATACTGCAAAGCTTCTTTTAAATGACAATAGGAAAAGTTAGATGATAAATATTGTAATTAATTGAAAAAGCAGGCACAATAATGATTTATTCCTACATTTTCAAGTTGCGGAATTTCTTTTGTACATTTTTCGCTGTATTTTTTACATCTCGTGTGAAATCTACATCCGCCAATATCCTGCATAATCGAGGGCGGCTGACCTTCTATTGTTTCGAGACGTGCTTCTCTGTTTGAAGGGAGAGAACGTAAAAGAGCTATGGAATAAGGATGTTTTGTGTTTTTGAAGAATTCTTTTGCCGGAGCTGATTCAACAATTCTTCCGGCATACATTACTGATATATAATCAGCATTTTCGCCTACAAGTGCGAGGTCGTGGGTTATAAGGAGTATTGATGTATTTTTTTCCTTTTGAATTTGTTTTAGAAGGTTCATTATTTGAGCCTGCACAGTTACATCCAGTGCAGTTGTAGGTTCGTCTGCAATGAGAATTTCCGCATGGCAGCAAAGAGCCATAGCAATTATTGCGCGTTGTTTCATTCCTCCGGAAAATTCATGCGGATAAGATTTCATTCTTTCTTTAGCACAGGGAATTTGTACATCTTCAAGAGCCTGTACAGCTCTGTTTATAGCTTCTTTCCCCTTTAGCCCCTGGTGAAGTTCAATTACTTCTAAAAGCTGATTGCCTATTGTATACAGAGGGTTTAAGGATGTCATAGGATCTTGCGGAATGAGTGCAATTTTGTGACCTCTTATATTTCTTATTATTTTTTGTGGAACTTTTAAAAGATTTTCACCGTTGAAAATTATTTCACCGCCTTTAATTTCTGCATTTTTGGGAAGCAGTCGCGGAATAGTCATAGCACTTATTGTTTTCCCGCAACCAGATTCCCCGACTAGAGCATGCATTTTTCCCCTTTCAAGCGAGAATGATACATCAAAAAGAGCCTGACGAAATCCGCATTCGCAATTAAAACCGAGATTTAGATCTTTAACCTCTAATATTGCCATAAGATTATAATACATCACAAGGGATACAATGTGAATAGTCTTATTGGTAATTTTTGTTAATAAATGTTAAGAAATTTATTTGTTTCATGCAATTTTTTTGAGCAAATTTTTTTTATAACAGCATAGGGGATAATAAAAAATTAAATTTTCTTGTCACGGGGAAAATTGGAAAGGGAAAACATGTTAGAAGTAAAAAAAGTTGACACTGCTGCTGCAGGTACAGCTAAAGAAGCACAACCTGCAACTGATCCTAAGGAAAAAGAAAAAAGACAAAAGGCATTGTTAAATGCAGAACTTCAAAGACAACTTACAACTGACGAAGGAAGACAGAAAGCAATTGTAAAAGCAACAGATGATTTTATGAAGTACGGTGTTGCCGGAAATAAAAAGATTGTAAATAACCGGGACGAAGCACAAGAAATGGCTGAAAATTATATTAACGACAGACGCTATGAAGAAAACATGTACGGAACAAGAGTTTTTATTGACAAAGCTGCTTACGACGCTGCAGAAAAAGAACGTGATGCACAAAAAGATATATTAATAAAACAGTTTACACAGCAAGGTATGAGCAAAAAAGAAGCAAAACAAAAAGCCGATGCGATGCTGGTTGAAAACGAGTATATTCCAAGAAGAAAAAAGAAAACACGAGCGTTTATAGAAAACAACAGAGATATATTCTACGATGAGGCCGGCAACTTTTCAAGTACAAAATTCAAAGCTGCAGCAGTGAAATTCGCAAATACTCATACACAGGAAGGTGAATATGAAAACCATTATTTAAGCCTTAAAGAAAGGCGTGAAGTTGCTAATGATTATGATGTAAACGCAAGAGTTATTAAAAACATTGCAAAATATTCAAACATTGGATACGAAAAAGATCTTACAAATTTATACAGGGCATTGTATGTTGCAGGAACGACAGCTGCAGGTGCCGGCCTCGGTGCAGCTTTAGGTTATGCCGGATTTCTGAATGAAAGGGTGACAGATACAGTGAATATGACTCAAACTATAATTAATAATGACCATGTTATAGTTAAAGATGAGTATGGTAATATTATTTCAGAAACAGTTGATGATGGAGAGCCAATAACTCAAACCAAGTCAGATCAAATTCCGCATGATAACGGTCTGGATGTAAAACGTGGTGCAGGCTGGGGTGCTGTTTTAGGTCTTGGAGTCGGCTTGGCTACTATGGGATTTGTTAAGGACAAAGGGGGTAAGGAAGCCCGTGTTTATGAACCTGGCCAGCAGACTGAACCGGTAAAAATCACAGACAAACCTGTTTTAGTTATTCCAGAAGAGCGTCAGGATATAAAGTTTGAACCTGTTAAGCCGTGTATATTAGCTCCAGATCAGACTCAGGAAGAATTCTGCGACTATAAAGTTCAAAAAGGTGAATACTGGGCAGGTATAGTTGCGGCTAAATATAAACGTGAAGACGGTACAGGTTTCAATCTTGACCCTGCCAAAAGAACAAAAGAAGAAAATAAAGAAATTATGGAAATTGTACATTATCTGAAAGATAAACACGGTATCAAATATTCAGATAATATGCAGCCTGGAGTTATCAGATTGTATTCAAACATCAATGGAAAAACGTACAAACTTGATTGTGACGCATCAGTTAAAGAAGTAACAGATAAATTTGATGAAAAAACTGCAAAGAGATATAAGGGTAAAGCTGCTGATGGTACATTTAAATATTTCTATGTTGATTGCGACGGAAACAGAAGCAAAATGTTTAATTCTGCAGAGGAACGCGATAACGCATTAAGAATAGCTCAGGAAGAAGAAAACAGAAAAGCATTACACCAAACTCTGTTGCAATCAACTAAATAATTTAATATGCGTAATATATGTAATGATCGGCCTTTTCGGGATACCCGGAAGGGTCGCTTGATATAAAGGTTCCTAAATTACTCTTTTTTATATTATACAAATCCCCTGTTCTTCTGCATTAAGATTGTTATATATCCAATAACCGTTTTGTTGTATAAATATTGAATTAACAACAAAATAAGTTGATCCCGAACCTGACATTATAGCAGCAGGGTATAAAGCTTTAATTGTTTGTAATTCTTTATAATCATCAATCAAAGCCCATTCAAGATCGTTTTTAAAATTGTCTCTTGATCCGTATTTTGACTGAAAATTTGATGATTTTTTCTGCGAAAATTTTGTGTAAGCTTCTTTTGCGCTAATTCCTAAATTTTTTGGTTTGATAAGAGAAACTTTCATATTCTCAAACGGCAGTTTTTCTAAAATTTCGCCCCTTCCTCTGGTCATCTGACGACCGCCATTAAGACAAAAATTCAAATCAGACCCGAGCTGTGCACAAAGTTCATGCAATTTTTCATTTGATAAGGGCTGGCCGAAAATTTTATTTAATCCGTATAAAGTTCCGGCAGCATCAGTGCTTCCGCCGGCCAAACCCGCAGCTACAGGAATATTTTTATCTATATAAATTTCAATCTTATGAGGAGAAAGATTTGTATTCTCAATAAAAAGCATTGCAGCTTTATAGACAAGATTCTTTTCGTCATACGGAATTTCAGAACTGTTACCGGAAAGAATTATTTCAAAATTTTCAGCGGGTTCTGTTTTTATTGTCAAATAATCATACAGACTGATAGTCTGCATAACGCTTTCTATATTATGAAAGCCGTCATCGCGTCTGCCCGTAACTTTTAAATCAAGATTAATCTTTGCAGGACACTGAACTTTTATTTCACCCACCCCATACTCCTCTCTCCTCAAATGAGGGGAAAACGGCACCACTACCCTCCCTCGAGGGGAGGGTGGAAATCTCTGATTTCCGGGTGGGTGATTCTATACAAGTTTTTATATATTCCATAACCCCTTCTATATTATCAAAAATGTGATTGTTCCATATCCTTATTACTTTATAACCTTCTTTTTTTAAAAATTCGTCACGAATATTGTCGTATTCCTGATTTTCGCTATGTTGTCCGCCGTCAAGTTCTATAATTATTTTTTTTGAACAGCATAAAAAGTCAACTACATATGTTCCAACAGGCTGCTGCCGTCTAAAGTTCAAACCGTTTAACCCACTTTTTCTAAGATATAACCATAAAATTGCTTCAGCCGGCGCTGGACTATTTCTCATATTTTTCGCATTTTGTTTTTGGATTTTTGAGTGTTTAAATTTCATTTTCACCCACCCCTTAATCCCCTCCCCTCAAGGGAGGGGAAACGGTATTTTTATTTATTTTACGTAAAACTTTCATAAAACACCCACTCCCTTAATCCTCTTGCTTCGACTCAGGTAAAACGGTATCACTACCCTCCCTTGAGGGGAGGGTGGAAATCTCCGATTTCCGGGTGGGTGAAATATCCAGCAATTCTTCTGATAATCGCCCGAACATTTCTATTGAAAGTTTTTCCCCGCGCACATTTTCACCTAGCCCGAGTTTAACAAGCGCATTTTGTATTTTTTCCTTTGGAAAACCTGCTGATAAAAGACAGTTTTTAATATTCTTTCTTCTCTGCGAAAATCCTGCCTTAACGGTTTTCCTGAAATGTGTGTAATCTGTTAAATCAAGAAGAGGTTTTTCTCTTACCTCTAACTTTACAATGGCAGAATTAACTTTCGGGGCAGGATAAAATGACCGTCTGCCGACAAGTTTCATAATTTTTACATCTGCCCAAAACTGCGATAAAATTGTCAAAAGTCCGTATTGTTTGCCTGAAGAATTTTCATCTGCCGCCATTCTTCTTGCAACTTCTTCTTGAACCATAAGGAGAATATCTGTTATTTTATTTCTGTTTTTGTTATTCAAATCATCAACTTCTCCTAGAAGATGAGCAATAATAGGACTTGTAATATAATAAGGTATATTTGCAACAACCTTGACTTTTCCCTCGCAAAGTTCTGATAAATCCTGTTTCAAGATATCATTATGAATAATTGTAAGATTTGGCGCATCAAGCTTTTTAAGCTCCTTAATTGCTTCTTCATCCAGTTCAATTGCAATAACTTTTTTAGCATGCTTAACGAGCTGTTCTGTTACAAAGCCAACTCCGGGGCCTATTTCAATTATCGTATCATCAGGCTTGATATTCGCAAAATCAATGATATCGGAAATCGTCTGCCCGTCTATCAAAAAATTCTGGCCGAGTCTTTTTTTTGTTCTAAAATATTTTGCCCGTTCGTAGTAGTTCATCTTACCTATAATAATACCACACACAGGTAAATGTTTTAAAAAAAGTTTTTTGATAATTTTGTGGATGATATAATTGGATAGGGGGTAAATGTGACAAACATTCAAACACAGGAAAAATTAGATAAAAAAGAAATTTTAAATTTGTTCAAATCCGGCTGCAAATCGAGGGAACAGCAAAATATAGGTATTGAATACGAACGACTGCCGATATTTTCCGTAACATCAAAGGCCGCGGATTATTTATCCGAATTCGGGATATGTAATTTTTTAAGGAATTTCGCAAAGGAAGAAAACTGGGATTACATAACCGATGATTACAATATAATAGGTCTTAAGCAGGTGCATGACACGGTTACGCTTGAACCCGGATGCCAGATTGAACTGAGTTTGAAACCCGAAAAAACAATTGATGAACTCAAAAAAAGAATTGACGAACTTGATAAACAAATGAAGCCTATTCTCGATAAATCAGGCATATCACTTTTAAACTACGGCGTTTCGCCGCTATCCACACACAAATCAATCAGTCTTATTCCTAAAAAAAGATATCATTTAATGGCAAAATATCTCTGGGGAATTTTATCAGATGTTATGATGAGAGAAACTGCCGGAATTCAGTGCTGTATAGATTTCGAAAGCGAAGAAGATGCCATGGACAAATTCCGTATCGCAAACAAACTCGCCCCTTTTATGACTGCAATGTTTGCAAATTCTCCGATAAGAGGCGGAGTTGAAACAGGTTATAAGAGTTTTCGCGCCCTGAGCTGGCTCAATACAGATAATGACAGATGCGGATTTGTAGGACAGATTGACGACAAATTTTCTTTTGAAGAATACATTGGCTATGTTCTTCAGTCCCCAATGATATTTATAAACCGTGAATCTGGCGCAATTCCTGTTAACGGAAAAATTAATTTTTCCGAATTTATTGAAAACGGATTTGAAGATTTCACAGCTAATTTGGATGATTTTAAACTCCAAGCTAATCTTTATTTTCCCGAAGTGCGTCTGCGAAATTTTGTTGAAATACGAAATCATGACTGCAACGGCAAAGGGTTGCAATATGCAATTCTTGCAATATACAAAGGAATTTTATACAGCCGTACGGCAATGGGAGAAGTGGAAGAATTACTCAAATCGTTTGCATATCGTGATTTTTCGGAGCTTCGCTACAATGTTCCTAAAAGTGCTCTGAATACAAAAATTGGAGAATATTTTGTAAAAGATATAGCAAAAGAAATTTTGTATATTGCTGAAAAGTCTTTGATAGAAATGGATTTAGGAGAAGAAAAATACCTTGATACAATAAAAGAATATACCATGAATGATATAACGCCTGCAGACGTGATTATCCGCAACTGGAACGGATTGTGGAATAAGGATATTAAAAAGTTAATAAAATTTGTATCATAAGATATTTTTACTTTGGTATATAATAATTTTATGAATATTTTACAGGAATTTGACACAATAGCTGCAATTGCAACACCAATAGGAACCGGCGGTGTCGGAGTTATAAGAATTTCCGGCAGCCGGAGTTTTGATATAATTGATAAAATTTATTCAAAAACCAATATTGAAGCAAATAAAATTTCTCATGGCTGGATAGTTGACGGTGATAAAAAAATTGATGAAGTCCTGCTTCTTCCCTTCAAAAATCCAAAAAGTTATACAGGAGAAGATGTAATTGAAATTCACTGCCACGGCGGTATTAATGTTGTAAGAAATATCCTTGATGTTGTACTTAAAAACGGAGCCCGTATGGCGCAACGAGGAGAATTTACAAAACGTGCATTTTTAAATAAAAAAATGGATTTGTCACAGGCAGAGGCAGTTGCAGATTTAATTCATGCAAAAACTCGGGACTTTGCAAAACAGTCTGCTAAAAATTTGTCTGGTGTTCTGGGGGTGAAAATAAAGGAAATCAGGCAGGATATATTTGATGTTCTGTCAAAAATTATAGCGGGAATTGATTTCCCGGAAGATGTTGTAGAACCTGAATATGATTATATAATATTAGAACTTAAAAAGGTACTTGAAAAAGTAAATAAAATTCTTTCATCGGCAAATTGTTCAAATATTATGCGACAGGGTATTAAAATTGCAATTGTGGGAAAACCGAATGTTGGCAAATCGTCGCTTTTTAATACACTGTTAAATGTTGAGCGTGCAATAGTAACAGATATTGCAGGAACTACAAGAGATGTATTGAAAGAAACTCTTGACTGGGATGTTGCAATAACTCTTATTGATACTGCCGGAATTCGTGATAACAATGAAGTCGGTAAAGTTGAAGAAATTGGAATTGAATACTCTAAACAATCTGCAGGAGAAGCTGATCTGATACTGTTTTTATATGACGCTTCAAAAGAGATGGATGAAGATGACAGCATAATTCTTGATATGATAAAAGATAAAAATCATATTATAATCGCAAACAAATCAGACCTTGTAACAGAAAGAAAAGATGGAGTTTTTTATCTTTCATGCAAGTCGCAGGAAGGATTGAGTGAACTAAAAGAAAAAATCAAAGAAACAGCATACAATTTTTCTCTTGAAGATATGGAATTTGTCACTAACAAACGTCAGCAGGACTGCCTTGAAAAATGCAGAGAAAGCTTAATTCAGGCACTCAATGCTGCGGAAATTCATGAACTTCAGGATTTAATCTCTATAGATTTAAAATCTGCGCTTCTGTTTTTGGACGAAATTACCGGCGAAGTTGTGACCGATGAAATTCTGAATAACATCTTTGATAACTTTTGTATAGGCAAATAAAACCTTTATATTACAGTTTAAAGGCTTCTAAATTAAAACATACTGCCTCAACAAATGGTTTAATAACTAACCCTGTAAGGATAATCCTTTGGAATAGTCCAGTTATTCTGCTGTATGAGAGTTGTACAATAGTGCGGCTCATTGCCGGTACATGCGTATCTTGAACCGTCTCTCAATTTTTTTACATCACCATTCCATGCGAATTTATAAGGTTCAATTCCTTTGTCGTAATGATATTTCCAGGCTGGGCTTGTACTAAATGGGGAAAAACCAAATGCAAACTGACATTTTCCGTTGGGTATATGTATGTTGTAGTTGTATTTACTATTATTATAGCGTTTCCAACATTTTTCTGGACTGCCCGGATAAAAAAATATATCTGTCATAGTTCCCGAATAAAATCTCATAGCCGAGCCGTCAGCAAAATACACTATAAATGAACGATCAGATAAAGTTTCTTGTTTAACGGTTTTTATATAAGGTGCTAAATATTTATTAAACCACTCTTCAATCTTTATTGTTCCGGCTATCATGTGCCCCTCATCATCAAAATCAGCTCCATAAAATGAAGAAAACCAGTATTTTTTATCACCATTTTCAAGTTCTGACATTTTTATTGCCTGATTAATCGTTGTGTAAAATTTTTTCAGCCTTGTTTCAACAACTTTATTTCTGTGGTTTTGAACAAGTACAGGCAAAGTCATCGCAGCAACTATTCCAATTATCCCGAGTGTAATTAAAACTTCTGCAAGAGTGAAAGCCTTTAAACTGCTTAGGTTTCGCGGGGGGGGGGAGTCTCAAAGCGTCTCTATTAAACATTTTTCTACCTCCTAATTCTATTATTATTAAAATATTACTTTTTGTCAAGAACTTTAATCAAATGCCAGCCGAATTGCGTATAAACAGGGTTTGATACTTCGCCTACTGGTGTGTTGAACGCTGCTTTTTCAAATTCTTTGACCATCTGACCGTGTTCAAAATAGCCTAAATCCCCGCCATTGCGTCCGGAAGGACAAAGCGAATATGTCCTTGCATAATCTTCAAAACTTGCGCCGTTATCTATGGCTTTTTTTATCTGTTGTGCTTCTGCAGCTGTCTTAACAAGAATATGCTCAGCATGTACCGATGTGTATTCCTCTGCAAAAACAATACCGTTTAATAACATTACCGAAACCAAAATTGTACATATATTTTTTTTCATAAAAATAATCCTACTTTCTTTATATTAATATTTTTATTACTCGGAAGACCTAATCATATTCCGACCCAGTTTTTTTGCCTCGTATAAGGCATTATCTGCATCATCGAACATTTGAAGTGCGTCAGCAAAATTTATATTTGAACTTACCCCAATACTTATTGTTATATTAAGTAATTGGCCCTGATATTTAAAGTTGTAACTTTCTACGGTTTTTCTTAATCTTTCAAGCGGAATAATGACATTTGTGGCAGGCGTTTCAGTCAAAATTACCGCGAATTCCTCTCCGCCGTATCTGCATATAATATCTGTCTGACGGAAATTATTAATCATGAGGTAAGCAAGTTCACTTAAAACATAATCCCCGCAAGAATGCCCGTATGTATCATTAATTTTTTTGAAAAAATCTATGTCGATAATTGCAAGACTCAGAGGGCTTTTATACCGTTTTGCACGCGCATATTCGCGAACAATATCACTCTCAAACCGGCGCCGGTTATAAAGCCGTGTCAAAGGATCAGTCACTGACAATTGTTTTGTCTGTGTATACATAAAATTAATTTTTTTTATAACTTCAGTTTTATTATCTTCGGGAACGTCAAAACTTTTTATTATGTGTTCTATATTCTTCTGAATTTCATCTAATACATCCGAGGGGATTTCAAAATTAGTATTTTTTATATCTATATTTTCCATAACCAATTTTATAATACCAAAAATATTGTTCGTAATCCATTTTTTTGCTAAAATGAACAGGAATTATGAAATTGTCTGCTCAAGAAATGCTTAACAAATTTTCAAATAATACCTTACATGCTTATGCGGTTGAGAAAATTGCCATGATGATTTTTGATGAAGCAGAACAAAAATTGCATGAAATGAGTTCAAAGGAGCGAAAATACCTTTCTGCCGCTGCTCTTTTGCATGATATCGGCTATTTTATAGAAGTGAAAAGCCACAACAAACATTCCATGAAAATGATTATAGAAGACGGTCTTGAAGGATTTGACGACAGAGAAACAAAAATTATAGGCTGTATATGCCGTTACCACAGAGGAGGGCTGCCGGACAAAAATGAACATGAGGTTTATAACACATTTGAAAAAAAAGACCGCAAAACAGTAAAACGTCTCGGAGGAATATTAAAACTTGCTGACGGATTAGGAAAGGGTGACTTTAATTTTATTGAGAAAATAAAAATTAACTTTGATGAAAAGAATAAAATAGCAGAAATTGTTTTATCCGGTAAAAATTCAACTTATAAACCTGATATTTCTGGTGCAATCCGAAAACGTGACTTATTTGAAATAGGATTTAAGTGCCAGAGTGTTATAAAAACCATTGATTAACGTATTGTAAATATTTTGTTACAAACTTCAAAAAATTGTAACATTTCTTCATGAAAAATACTTTATATATATGAAAGGGAAAAAGAAAGGATTACGGCAAGCCAAGTTTATAAAAAGAAAGCCGTAAGGTATGGTAAAAGTTATGAGTTTTGATGTAAATGTTTTAAGCACAAAACCGGTAATCAAAGCAGCGGCATCTATGCAAAATGACGGCGGTGCCGGGAACCTCGGTTATATGGCTCAAGGAGAAAAAGAAGACAAAAAGGAAAGAAGATATCTTGATGAAAGTATTTTTATGAAAAAAGATGAGGGCGATATCTTTACATTTGACAAAGAGCCTGAAATGCCTGAAGAAAAATCTTATATTTCAAAACTGATTGAAAAGATTGTTACGATTATCAAAATGTTGTTAGGTAAAAAATAAAAAAATTTTTTTTTATTTATGTTACAATCCTGATATGGAAAAGAAAATAAAAATCGGACTTATAGGACTTGGGACAGTCGGTTCAGGAGTATTTAAAACTTTAAAGAATTTTGATAATGTAGAAATTGTTAAAATTGCGGTTAAAAACATTAATAAACCCCGCAATATTGGAGGACTTGACACATCTCTGCTTACGGATAATCCTTTTGAAGTTGTTCAAAATCCCGATATTGATATAGTTGTGGAGCTTGTTGGAGGGCTTGAGCCTGCGTTTGATTTGATTGCAGAGGCACTGAAAAACGGCAAACACATTGTTACCGCAAACAAAGAACTTCTCGCTAAACGCGGAGAAGAAATTTTTGCGATAGCCGAAAAATATAATAAAGTCATTCTTTATGAAGCCGCAATTGCAGGCGGTATACCGATTATAATGCCTTTAAAAACAATTCTCGCCGGCAATAAAATTAATCACATTGAAGCAATCGTCAATGGTACAACAAATTATATCCTGACAAAAATGGATGTTGAAGGCGCGCAGTATTCAGATGTCTTAAAAGAAGCGCAAAAACTCGGGTATGCGGAATCTGACCCCACAGGTGATGTTGAAGGGTTCGATGCAGCATATAAAATTGCAACACTCGCTTCAATAACTTTTAATAAACGTATTAAAATTGAAAATGTATACCGTGAAGGAATTACAAAAATCCGTGCAGAAGATATGAAAGCAGCAAATGATTTAGGTTATAAAATTAAACTCATAGCATCAGCTCATATGGATGAAGACGGTAATGCAGATGTAAGAGTTCATCCAATGCTTGTTTCAAAAAAATCAACTCTTGCACATATAGATTACGTTACAAATGCTGTATCTTTAAGCGGGCATCCAGTCGGGAGTATTACACTTTCAGGCCCGGGGGCGGGAGAATTTCCCACAGCAAGCTCGGTTGTCGGAGATATTCTTGCAATAGCAGCGGAATTAAATACATCGGATTATATTCTGCCAATGATGAGATGCAGACACTCAGAAGATGCACAAATGATTGACATTTCTGATACAACAAACAAATATTACATATCTATCAATGCTAAAAATAATAAAGGGGTTATCGGAAAAATCGGAACTATCTGCGCTGATAATGATATAAGTCTGGCAAGCATTGTTCAGCGCTGTGTTTCTGACGACAATACAGCAGATATTACTGTAATCACCGAACTTGTTAAAGAAAAAAATATGCAAAATGCAATAAATCTAATTGAGCAAGATGGCAACAAAGTTCAGAGCCTAATAAGAGTTCAGGTATAATAAAAACACTCACCCGAATTTCTAACTTTCGCCTTAGCTCAAGTTTAAATTTGGGTGAGTGTTAAAATAGGACTAATATCGCAGTTCACACTAAAAATAGCTGCAATCGTCATGCTGAACTTGTTTCAGCATCTCTCATCAGTTAGACCCTGAAACGAGTTCAGAGTCCGCCCTGAATTTATTTCAGGAGTAACATATCGAGACTATTTATTATAAACTGCGATATAAGTCCCTTAAAATATAAATTGCCTTCTAATATTTTTTATATTAGAATTTAATTTATAAAAAGAGGTAATTATATGTATTACAAGGGATTAATAAATACATTCAAAGAATACTTGCCGGTAACAGAAAAAACTCCAGTTGTTACACTAAATGAAGGGAATACGCCTTTGATTAAAGCTGAAAATCTGGCTAAAAAAATAGGTTTAGATGCTGAAATTTATTTAAAATTTGAAGGCTGCAACCCGACAGGAAGCTTTAAAGACCGCGGTATGACAATGGCTGTTTCAAAAGCAAAAGAAGCAGGAGCAGGAGCAATTATATGCGCCTCAACAGGAAACACATCAGCATCAGCAGCCGCATATGGTGCAAAAGCTGGGATGAGAACTTTTGTATTAATTCCTGACGGTTATATAGCACTTGGCAAACTCTCGCAGGCAATGATGTACGGTGCTGAAATTATTGCGATTGAAGGTAACTTTGATGAAGCGCTTGAAATGGTACGTAAAATTTCAAATAATTACCCGATTACCCTTGTAAATTCTGTCAACCCTTATAGAATTGAAGGCCAGAAAACGGGTGCTTTTGAAATTTGTAATGCTCTTGGGCAGGCACCTCACTATCACTTTATTCCTGTAGGAAACGCAGGAAATATAACGGCTTACTGGAAAGGTTACAAACAGTGGCATGAAGCAGGTAAGATTTCTTCTTTACCTAAAATGATGGGATTTGAGGCTGAAGGTGCCGCTGCAATTGTTAGAGGAGAAAGAATTATGCACCCTGAAACTCTTGCAACTGCAATCCGTATAGGAAATCCTGCAAGCTGGAAATTTGCAGAAGCTGCAAGAGATGAAAGCAAAGGCATGATTAATTTTGTAACCGATGAAGAAATAGTAAAAGCATACAAAATGATAGCATCAACCGAAGGCATACTTGCTGAACCGGCAAGCGCTGCATCTGTAGCAGGATTAATCAAGTTTAAAGACCAAATTAAAGAAGGCACAAAAATTGTCTGCATATTAACAGGCAACGGCTTAAAAGATCCTGATAATGCAATTAAATATTCAAATTCAGACGTTAAAAAGACACCTGTCAATATGACTGAAATTCTAAAAGCAATGAACATATAAAAGCAATAAAAAAGACTGCATTTTAGTTTTGTTTAGCAGTCTTAAAAATTTGTTTTTTCCCTTTTTGCCTTTTCGGAATTGTGTGTCATTTTGTTTCCCATAGTTTTATTTACGACAAATGTCATAAAAAACTTTAGGTTTTAGAGAGTATTTGTTTACATTTCTTAATAATTTATTACTTTCCGGATAAATCTTCAGTAATAATAATGCCAGAACCCTTGTCAATTTCACGTTTAAACGGCTTGTCATTTTCATCAAACCAGGTTTTCACAGTACCGCGTTCTTCAATTTTTTCTATACGTTTCCCCTGATCATTATATTGTATGTAGATTGTTATATTTCCGGGAGTTTTTGTGACAATTTCGGACTTTTTTTTGCCGTTATCGTAGTAGTCAATATCGTACTCGTTTTTTATGGCAAGTTTGTTGTTTTCATCATAAACAGAATCATACTTATAAATAACATTTCCTGTTTCATCATAGTTGTTCCCGACCTCAAAGTTTCTGTCACGGGCAAAATCCACAACTAGTTTTCCCTGTTTATTGTAACTTCTGAAAATTAAAGCACCGTCAGGGCATTTCTCATATACAGTAAGTCCGAATTCTTCCTGTTTTTCAATAACCTGTGTCCCGTCAGGCTTAATATAAGAAGGCGCCATAGAGTCTTTATCTGTTTTTTTTTCAAACGGATTTACAAAAAAGTTGTTCATTATAAAATGTCTTACGGTATAATATTTCCGAAACTTTAATGTTATCGTACATTTATATTAGATTATGATATAATTTAATTATGAAAAGGTTTATACTTTTATGTTTAATATTTCCCTGTCTTTTCGTTTCAGCAGGTGAAGTCAGCGAAGACTATCTTGATATAGCATCAAGTTACTGTACATACGGACAGTATAAAGAAGCAATGGAATATCTTGATAAAATCTTAAAGATTGAACCGGATAATAGCGATGTAAAAGAGTTAAAAAGTACAATTTTAAGAGTAACAAATCCGAATTCAAAATCGTATCTAACAACTGTAAATAAAAATATCCGTGAAGCATCAATATACAAAAATCAAGGGAATGAAAAAAAGGAAATATCCGCACTCGCCACGGATAGTAATGATTTTTGGTCAAATTTTCTTCTTGCAGAACTATATAAAGATAATGAAGATTACACAAATTCAATCATCCATTTCAAAAAATGCATTGATATGAAACCGGCATATTCGCAAAGTTATCTGGCGATTGCGCAGGTATATTATAATAACGGAGATTATGATAATGCAATTGTTAATCTCAATAAATATCTTTCATATAATAAAAATTCATCATTTGCGTATGCGTTGAAGGCACAGGCAAATTTAAAACTTAATAAAATTCTGGATGCGGAAAATGATATTAAAAAAGCTATTGAAGTTGAAGAAAATGTATCGTATCTTTTAATAGAAGCAAAAATCTTATATATGAAAGGTGATTATTCTACTGCAAAAGATAAGTTACAAACAATTTCACAAAATATTCAAACATCGGAGGTATATAAATATGCCGGGTTGTGCGATTATGCACTTAACAACTATGCTGATGCGCTTTTGAACATTGATAAAGCACTCATACTCTCTGACGAAGACAAATCACTTGATTTAAAGTATAATGAAATAAAAGCAATTCTGGATAAAGAGCAATGACAAAACATTACAAAAAACGAAATGTTGTAAAAAAAGAAGCAGTTACCACAAAAATAAAAAACTGGTCAATTTCAATATTTTTGGCGGTGTTAATGCTCTTCGGGCTTCAGTGCTATAGCGGTACATCAAGCCTGAAATTTGCACAGGTTAGTGATGTTCATTTTTATACCGGTCAAAATAATACGACATACAAAATGATTGCTGAATCTTCAAAACTTCTTGATGATGCAATAGAACAGATAAATTCGACTCCAGGGATTTCATTTGTCATGTTTACAGGCGATCAGATAGACAAACCATTTGAAAAAGAGTTGAGGGCATTTTTGCCTCATACTGAAAAGATTAATGCCCCATGGTATTTTACATTTGGTAACCATGACACAATGTTCGGCGGTTATTTAAATCCGAAAGTTTATATGCATCTTGTAAACAATTACAATAAAAATTACAAATTTGAAAAATCGTACTACTCGTTTATGCCGCAAAAAGGCTGCAAGGTAATTGTTTTGGATACTATAATACGAGATAGGCTGACTTCAAACGGAAGAATCGGGGAAGAACAGCTAAAATGGCTTGACAAAGAACTTGAAAATTCTAAAAAAGATACAGTTTTAATATTTATGCATGTTCCTGTAATTGAGCCTTATAATAGTCCTAACCATAGACTTGTGGATGCTGACAAAATGGAGGAGATACTTAGCAAATATAAAAATCCGATAGGTGTTTTTCAAGGACATTATCATGGGGCTAAAATTACGCAAAAAAACAATATTTTGTATGTAAGCTGCCCTGCGCTTGTATCATATCCTAATGCATTCAGAATGGTTACAGTGACAAATTACAGAAACAAAGTTGTTTTTAATATTGAAAATAAAGAAACAAATCTTAAAAATATACAGAAGCTTGCCAAATTACTTGTATTTGGTACGACTATCTACACCGGAGAAGAAAAAGATCAGAACGGTACATTCACAATCAAAAAATAGGGAGCGTAGCCGCTCCACCCGGTACATAGATGTTGCATTAAACTTGTACAGTCTCAACTAAAGAATGAGCGTAGCCGCTACACACTACAAAGAGTCTCAGTCTTTTCCTCTTTGTTAGAGGCTAAAATTGATTATTTGTCTGTAGTAGAAAGGATGAAATTTGGGGTGAGGGTTAATACTTACGACAAAATTAGAGACATATATTTAACTTGTATAGGATAAACTAATAAGAAGGATAAAAAAATGAGTAAATTTAAAGTAAAATTCAGAGGTGTAAGAGGAAGCTATCCGATAGCTGACAAAGATTTTTTACAATACGGAGGTAATACTTCATGCGTAGAAGTTAATGTAAACGATCA
The DNA here is from genome assembly GCA_944326015.1 of Candidatus Gastranaerophilales bacterium. Classification (GTDB taxonomy): domain Bacteria; phylum Cyanobacteriota; class Vampirovibrionia; order Gastranaerophilales; family Gastranaerophilaceae; genus Stercorousia. The sequence continues at coordinate 22,603 of CALVCJ010000008.1, read as the reverse complement.
TTTGATAATTCTTGATGCAGGAACAGGACTTATAAATATAGGCAATGAGCTTATGGAAAAATACATAGCTTCGGGACTGAATTCAGCGGATAGAACACCAGTTAAAGCTGTTGTATTAATTTCACACATACATCAGGATCATATTCAGGGGTTTACATTTTTTAGACCACTGCATATTCCGTCAACTGTAATTAATGTTTACGGAAATGTTAATTATAATGAAAGCCTGTCTGATGAAATGGCTGAACTGCTTTTTGGCAAATCGTTTCCGCTTGATCTTGGGGATATAGCCGGTAATTTAAATATTAAAGATCTGAATGAAACAGAGGGAATTATTCTCCGCCACGGTTTTGAGCCGATAATTAAACGTATTGAAAATGAAAAAGATGCGCAAGTGGAAGATGATGATGTTTTGATCACCTGCTATCGTTCATACGCACATCCGCAGGAAGGTGTTTTAATTTATAAAATCAAATACAAAGATAAAGTTCTGGTTTACGCTACAGATAAGGAAAGTTACACAGGCGGTGATAAAAAACTTGTGAATTTTGCCCGCGGTTCTAATCTTTTAATACATGATGCGCAGTATACAACTTGTGATTATCTTGATGCATTTTCACCGAAACAGGGTTACGGTCATTCAACATTTGATATGGCTTTTGATGCAAAGAATCAGTCTAATTCGGAAAAACTTGTATTTTTCCACTATGATCCGACATATGATGACAATAAATTAAACGCAATAAAAGAACATTATAAACAGGACGATATTTTATTTGCGTATGAAGGTTTGGAAATTGATTTAATGTAACGAGTTAAATTGGCTAAATATAGTTGTAATTGCCTGTCTTTTTTTATATGAATGATTTTGTTTGTAAAAGATATATAATTTTTTTATTGCTGCTGTCAGGAATTTTGGCGTCAGGTTACAGAAAACCTGATGTATACGTGATTGATGCAACGAAAAATGCGTTTCTACATAATAATATGGGACTTCGTTATATGAATGAACAGTATTATGCCGCAGCAATTCAAGAGTTCAAGATAGCTATAAGTTTAAACCCTAATACTCAAGCTACTTCGGTTTATTATAACAATATAGGTGATGCTTATATGGCAATAGGATACCCTGATATGGCACGTCGGCCTTATGAAGATGCGATTAAACAATACAGTTTGAATTTTCAATATTATCAGGATCTGGTGAAATGTTACAAATCGCTTGGACTGGTAAATGCTAAAATTAAAGAATATAGTAATGACAAAAATTCATTAAATAAAGTAATGCTGGGGCTTTTATATATTGAAAAAGGGGATAAAAAACGTGGAATAATAGTTCTTGACGAATTCGTCATGTCTGAGCCGGACTTGTTGATCACGGCTGCCGTAAAGCAATATATAAAAGAAACAGTTAAGCATATAGATGATTTATAAATAAAAAAGACACGGAATGCCGCTATTTCTACATCCCGTGCCTTGTTTGTCGGTTACCATCATACAGGATTTATGGCGATTGCCTTTAGCTTTTTTGAAAAATTTTTTTTAAAATCATAAATTTTCATAAAGCTTCACCTGTCCGGTAAACGTCCGTATCATGCCGCTTATTCCCCGGAAATTGTGCAGATTATCACTATCATCTGTTTCGAATACACTGTAGTTATACGATACTACAGCTCCGGGCCCGGAAATATCCCGGATGATCCGGCTTTGTGATACGAAATTTATTCTCTTTTCATATGATTAGAATAAACTTTTTTGAAAGAGTTTTCATTACACTTTATATTAATTAATTACACAATAATTATGTACTTTTGTGCAATAGAATATCACATTGTTTATTCAATAATGGTTTGTGAAGGAGGATATCCTATGGCAATAAAGATGTTAGTATTTGATTACAGGGAAAGTGAAAAAAATTTTTTCGGGACTAATGAACTGGAAAACTTTGAGATAACCTTTTATTCTGGAAGCCTTAATGATGAAACAATTAAAGATCTTTCAAAAGAGGATTTAGATAATGCAATGGTTATAAGTGTGTTTGTAAATTCCGAGGTTACTGAAAATGTAATAAACAGTTTTAAAAATCTGCGTATTATATCAACCCGTTCAACCGGAGCAAATCATATAAATAAACTTGCAGCTGCAGAGAAAAATATTGCGGTGGTTAATGTTGAAGCTTACGGATCTGGCTCGGTAGCCCAGTATACATTTGGATTAATTCTTGCCCTTGTACGATCTATAATAGCTGCATCCGAGCATATTAAAGAGCAGAATGAAGATTGTGCAAATTATGTAGGGCGTGATATTTCTAAACTGACGCTCGGAGTTGTCGGTACGGGTAATATAGGAGCATCGGTTTGTAAAATTGCAAATGCATTCGGGATGAAGATTTTAGCTTATGACTTATTTGAAAAACATGAATTAGCTTCTAAATTTAATATTACATATACGAATTTCAATACACTACTCAGGGAGTCTGATATTGTTACTTTGCATTTGCCTTATACCGGAACAAACTATCATATGTTTTCTACCGAACAGTTTAATATTATGAAAAATACCTCTTATCTTATAAATACTTCAAGGGAAGAAATTGTATCAACAAAAGATTTGTATGATGCATTGTTAAACGAGAAAATAAAAGGAGCGGCTTTGGATGTTGCAATGTGTGAGGATTTAAGTTTTAAATGCAGTCAGTTGTCAAATAAAATAAATTATAGTTTTGAGTGTTTGCAGGAGGCAAAACTTATTCAAGAGCTTGCAAAACTGCCGAATGTGATTGTAACACCGCATATAGCTTATGATACGCAGGATGCAGTTGATTATATATTACGAATGACATTTATAGCAATTATTGATATAATTCAGGGCGGAACATCTTACAGAGTTTATTAAATATTATTTTGTCATGGTTTCTGCTGAGATAACCCCGAAAAGATAGTCATTACGTTTTTTGAATATAAAGCCTTTATTTTCAAAATCTTTTATCAAATCATCAGGCGAAGGAAAAGTTTGTTTTGACTTTATTAGATAATCATAGGAAAAATAATTTTCTGTAAACATTTTTGCAAGTATGGGCGTAGTTGTTTCATAAATTTTACTTAGAAAATTTTGATTTCCAAAATCAAGGTGCAGGAAACTGCCCTGTGGTTTAAGTATTCTGTATGCTTCTTCAACGGCTTTTTCTGCATTTGCAATGTTTCTTAGTCCAAATCCCATTGTGACAATATCAAAAGAGTTATCTTCATATGGAAGGTTTGTTACATCTCCCTGTAGGTATCTGATTTTTCTTTTTGGATTTTTTGTCTTTGCAATTTTAAGCATTTCTTCGGAAAAATCAATTCCGGTAACACATGCATCCGGGTGGAAATATTTTATAATTCTTGCTAAATCGCCTGTTCCGCAGCATAAATCAATAATATTGTCATGCGGTTTTATGTTAAGACTTTTTATACTCCTGTATTTTACATAATAATGTGTCCCGAAAGACATTATATTATTCATAAAGTCGTATTTGCGGGATATCATGTTAAACATTACGTGAATTGCTTCGGGAGTTTTGTCAACAGTATTTTTATCCGTCATATATTGTTACCTTTTTGCTTAAATTTAATCTTAACATATAATAGGTTTATGAACATAGCTTTTATACCTATAGATAACAGACCTGTATGCTATAGCCTTCCGGAGCAGATTTGTGCGATAGATGAGGGTATAAAATTGTTTATGCCGGAAAGGGAATGGCTCGGGGATTTAACAAAATATGCTGATACTGATAGAATTTTTGAATGGCTGAAAAATCTGCCTGCAGTAGATGCAGTTATATTAGCGCTTGATACGGTGGCATACGGAGGGCTTATTTCTTCAAGACGCTGTGATAATACTTTTGAGCAAATAAAGAAGAAAATCGAACAACTGAAGGATATTTTAGGGGAAAAACAAGCGCAAATTTATGCTTTTTCAAGTATTATGCGAATAGCCAATAACAATGTGAATGAAGAAGAAAAGGTTTATTGGGATAAATGGGGGAAGAAAATTTTTAATTATTCTTACTGTCTGGATAAAGATGGTGTAGTCCCCTATAATGATATTCCTCCGGATATTCTGGACGATTACCTGAATACTAGGAAGAGAAATTTTGAAATAAATAAAATATATTTGAACTGGGGAAATTTTTTTAACACTCTTGTTTTTTCGAAGGATGACTGTGCAGAATACGGATTTAATGTCAAAGAAGCGCGGGAACTTGAAAAACTCGGCGGCTTTGTGAAAACCGGAGCTGATGAAATTCCTTTAACGCTTCTTGCCCGTTCAATTAAAGGAAAATTAAAGGTTGCGCCTATATTTCTTGAGCCTGAATATAAAAATTTAATTTCTAATTATGAAGATATATCAATAGAACAATCTGTAAAAGGCCAGCTTGAACTTTCTGGGTGCAGGGTTTGTGAACCTGATGAGGCAGATATTTTGTTATATGTGAATAACTTCAAAGAACATCAGGGAGAGATTGTTATGGAATTTCCATCAGAGCCGTTCGGCGGTTTTTGGGAAAAGCCTGATAAACCTTATATGATTGCAGATGTACGTTATGCTAATGGCGCTGATAATTCTTTTGTTGAGAAACTTTTTGAAACGGATTTCGTGGATGATAATTTCTACGGCTATTGTGCATGGAACACTTCGGCAAATTCGTTGGGAAGTTTGATTTGCGCTGCAAAAGTAAAATATTTTGCTAAAAATTATAATGATATGGCATTCAAAAAATTGCAGGTAATACGTTTTCTTGACGATTGGGCTTACCAGGCAAATGTCCGCCAGAAGCTTCAGTTACCTGATGAAAATTTAATTAAACAAAAAATGAAACCTTTCGAGGATAGAATTTTTGAAAAGTTTGGCACAAAATATGATGTCAGTTATAAATTCCCGTGGAACAGATTGTTTGAGGTAGAGGTTTGCATTTAGCAGAAATTATACTTTTAGCTGTTGCATTAGGAGTTGACTGCCTTGTTGTTTCATTCTCTCAAGGGCTAATTTTTACGCACAACAGGCTTAAAAATTTACTTGCTCTTGCTTTAACAATGGGGTTTGCTCAGGGTATTATGCCATGTATAGGTTATTACTTTACGGAAGTTGTAAGTAAATATATAGAACCGTTTAGCAAATGGTTTGTTTTTGCAATATTTTTTATTTTAGGGGTGAAGTTTATTTATGAGGCTTTTGCTGAAAAAGAAGAAAATATGTGCTGTATCGGGTTTAAATGTCTTATTGGCATGGGTTTTGCAACAAGTATTGACGCTCTTGCATCAGGTGTGAGTTTGAATTTGACAAAAACTCCTTTAATATTTTCTGCTCTGTTAATTGGTTTTATGTCGTTTTTTATGTCAATGACAGGCTTTTGGCTTGGTAATTTCTTTAAAAAACTTCCTTCAAAATACCTTGAAATATCCGGCGGCATAATTTTAATATTACTTGCGTTAAGAAGCATTTTTGTCTAAGAAGCATGCCCGAAATAGGCATGGATATTAAATCTTTTACAATTCTTAATAAAATTCGAAATCATGAAAATCCATGATTTGAGCATGTTTTCATGATTTGAAATCCGAAAACCATGTGACAGCTTAATTTTTCACATGATTGACTTTTGAAAAACGGCTGAATTGGATTGTTTACGGTGGTTGTTACAAATGTTCATAATCTCATGCCGCTCCCTTGAAATAATTCCCTTATTTTTTATAATGTAATTAAGGACGTGTGGAGAGGTGGAACCGCCTCTGATAAGGGGATTGCGGCGGATTATCCGTATAATTCCTGTGCCTTGGGTGAGATAGTTTAAAAGTGGAGATTATATAAATTGTTTAGAAGTAGGGATATGGGAAGAGCTGTTGCAGTCAGAAGATGGACGCCTACCGCTCTTGAATGTTATAAAAGAGGTTGTAATTGTGAAGGATGTTTTTATAGAGATTTCTTTAGCGGATCTTCTCAAAAATGCCAGATGAAAGCTTCAGTTTTAGAGCTTGTTCGTGTTATTGGGACTCCGAATGTTGAATTGCAGCAATTTATTATTGAAGATTAATTCTTTAAATAAATATTTTTTGCAATATTGAGAAAAAGGCTTTAAAAATCAGAATAAATATGTTATAATATACAAGCAGTATGTTATAGGAGGTTTCATATGCACATTTACGTAAACGGAAGAAACATTGAAATTACTGATGCTATTAAAGCTTATGTAAGAGAGAAATTCGGAAAAGTAGCAGCACATTATGACCAAATTCACGGCATTGATGTAGTTTTGTCGGTTATTAAAAACCCTGCTGCTTCCGGTAAACACGTTGCAGAAGTCAGCTGTAAGATGAATACAGGTGTTGTAAGATGTGAAGAATCAGGTGAATCTATGTATGAAAGTATTGATTTACTGGCTGATAAACTTGCAAGGCAGGTTCAAAAATTTAAAGACAAAAGTATCGGTTCGGATAAGTCATCTATAAGAACAGAGGCAAAATTGGATGAACCGACTGATACTGTTGAAGAATAATTTTTTATAAAGGGGTGCAGCTGCACCTCTTTTTTATAATAAAATAAAACGGTCATCCCGAACTTGTTTCGGGATCTAATACTCGGAATAGCCGAAAATAATAAAATGCTCGTAATCAAATAAATTGCCTTATGGTAATGTGGAATTTATAAAAAGATGATAAATAATAAAAAAGTAGTTGTAATAATGCCTGCGTATAACGCAGAAAAAACCTTAAAACAAACTTATGATGAAATATACAAAGATTTTGTCGATGAAGTTATCCTTGTTGATGACAACTCACAGGATAATACAAAACTTGTTTCTAAAGAATTAAATATTACTACAATTGTGCATAAAGAGAACAAAGGTTACGGAGGTAACCAGAAATCCTGCTATAAAGCTGCCTTAAAATCCGGAGCGGATATTGTTGTAATGCTTCATCCGGATTACCAGTATACGCCTAAGCTTATTCCGGCAATAGTATGCATGATGGCTTTCGACCAGTATGATGCCGTACTTGCATCACGTATGCTTGGAAATTCAGCACTAAAGGGCGGTATGCCTTTATACAAATTTGTTGCAAACAAGTTTTTAACCTGGTTTGAAAATTTATTTACCGGTGAAAATTTAACCGAATACCATACAGGTTTCAGAGGCTTTACAAAAGAAGTACTTGAGACACTTCCGCTAGCGCAATGCGATGACGATTTTATATTTGATAACGAGATGATTGCATTGCTTTTTTATAATAATTTTAAAATAGGTGAAGTTTCATGTCCGACAAAATATTTTAAAGAAGCTTCTTCAATAAATTTTGTCCGCTCTTGTAAATATGGTCTTGGGGTTCTGGCTGTAAGTTTAAAATACAGACTTGCTAAAATGGGCTTAAAATCAAAAATCTTCAGACCTTATGCTAAAAAGCTCGATCTATCAACAGAAATTGATTACTATTTTAAATAAGTATAAAAAATGTAATAAAAATATGACAAATAGTACGTTAGAAAAAGTTTATAAAAATATAAAAAAATTAAGAAACGAAAAAGGTTATTCTCAAATGCGCTTTGCTGAATTAACCGGTTTGTCTGAAGATTATATTTCTTTAATTGAAAATGGTAAAAGAACTCCTAGTTTACAACGTCTAATTATTATTGCAAATGTATTAGAAGTTGATGCATATAAATTATTAATGTAAAAACGACCTCTAAATTTAGAGGTCGTTTTAATCCTTTTTGTTTTAAGTTCCATTCTTAGAATGTAGTTGCCGGTTTTTTCTGAGCTGTAGCACCTGGAATTGACTGCCAGTTAGCAGCCATTATTTTCTTGAATGATTTCAAAGCTGTATCTTCCAATTCGCCTAATTCTTCTGCTTCCATAATTAATTCTCTTAAAGGCAGAAGAGCTCTTTGATCTCTCAACACACCGAGAGCCGCAGCAGCACCTGCTCTAACAAGTTCATTTTCATTACGGTTTTTCATAACATCAATCAAAGCAGGAACAGCTTTTGTATCGTTTAGTTTGCCGAGTGATGTTACAGCATAAATTCTTACGTTAACCCATTCATCATATAACATATTAATAACTTTATCTACAGCTTTTTTGTTGCCGATTTCGCCTAAAGCTCTTGTTGCATCGCATCTTACGTTAACTTTTTCGTGGTCGAGAGATGCAATCAAAGCATCAGTTGCAACATCGCCTATTTCAATTAAAGCATCTGTTGCAGTAATACAAACCTGCGGGTTTTCATCGTTTAAGGCCTCAACGAGAGGTTCAACAACAATTGCACCGCCCAAACGACCTAATGCACGTGCTGCACGAACTCTAACATCAACGTTTCTGTCTTCGCGTAAAGATTCAATCAAATGTACCGTTGCTTTAGAATCTCCGAGTTCCCCGAGAGCGCGGGCAGCATAAAGTCTGACCGAGCCGTTTTTGTCGTGTTTCAAAACATCAATTAACGGTTCTACGGCTTTTGAATCACCCATTTCACCGAGAACACGCGCAGCATTATATCTGACCTTTTCTGAATTGCTTGTTTTAAGATCTGTCAATAATTCTTCAAAAGATTTTTTCACTTGTTTTTTCTTGCTGTTCACACTAATTGTCATTAAGTTTTCCTCCGACACACAATATTAAATTCACTACACCTTATAAATTTATAAAAAATATTGAGAATTAAATATTGCCTTTTTTACCTACTTATGTTAATTTTTATTACATTCTTTATTATAATGTCTTTTACTTTTTTGAAAGTGTAGTTGTGGGTTAAAATTTCTTTTAAGGGTAAAACTAACACTTTATATTAACAATATAACATGTTTTTGTACTTTTGTCTTAAAAAGGGCAAAAAATTTGGAAAAATTGTCTGTTTGTTTAATTAATAATTTGTGTCTTTCAATTATATTAGTGTGAAAATCGTAATAAAAATTTATAAATATTACTCACTACAGATAGTAATAATGAACTCGCTCCCCCTGCCAACCTCACTGTTTACAATAATTTCACCACGATGTTTTTCTATTATCTTAGAACAAATTGCTAAACCAAGGCCTGTCCCAACTCCTGAACTTTTTGTTGTAAATCCGGCTGTAAATATCTTGTTGAGCTGGTTTTTGGGGATTCCTTTTCCGGTGTCATTTATCTTTACGATTAGCTTTTTATTTTTGAATTCTGTTGTTATTGTAATTTTTCCTTTTCCTTCTATTGCCTGACAGGCGTTGATTAAAATGTTTGTAAATACCTGATTTAACATGTTTGGAAAGCATTTCACTAAGGGAATTTCACCGTAATTTTTAATTATTTCTATTCTGTTTTTTGTTTCGTGCCTTATTAATTCAAGTGTCAAATCAAGTTCTTTATTTATGTCAGCTTCCTGCAATTCTGCCTCATCAAGACGTACAAATTTCTTTAGAGAAGTTACAATATTTGAAATACGATTTACGGCTTCTTTATCTATTTCATTAATATCTGTAAGCATCTCCTTTAATTCGGTATCTTCTATTGAATCAAGCAGCTTTGCGACTATTCCGTTGTTTGATTTTATTGAAGCAACAGGTGTATTAATTTCGTGTGCCACACCTGCTACCAGCTGTCCTAAAGATGCCATTTTTTCGGAATTTATCAGTTGTATTTGAGTTTCTTTCAATTCTTTAAGGGCGTTTTGTAATTCTTTTACGGTCTGGATATTTTTTTGATAAAGCTCGGCTCTTGTGATTGCGCTGGATAATTGTGATGAAATGGCTTCAAGAATTTCAATTTCTTCGTTAAGTTCTCGTTTTTGATAACAAAGCAAAACTATTACACCGGTTAGGTTTTGCATATGATGAACCGGAACAGCTATTCTTAAAACAGGTTGTTTAAATGGTTTTGCTCCGGTGTATTCAATTAGTGAATTGCATACTGAAATCTCTTTTGCAGCAATGGTTTGCGTTGTAATATCATCGAAGTTTATCAGTTCTGGCATTTTCGATTTTTTTAAACCATAAATTTCTTCAACTCTAAAACTGTTTTTTTCTGTTTTTGCGTAATATGCTTTATAGGCTCCGAACATTAAGGCAAGTTCTTTGAGTGCTGATTGAAGAATTTGTGAGATGTCTATACTTTCTCTTATATTATTGGAAACTTTGTTTATGAGTGCAATGCGGATTGCCTGGCTCTGCGCTTTTCGCTTAATTTTTTGAAGATCTTCATTTTCATCGGAGAGTAATTTTATTTCATCTTTTAGTTTTTCGTTTTCTTTATATATGTCTGTGAGTTTATTTTGAGCGCTCACGTCTGTAAAAAATAATATTGTATAATTTCCTTTTTTAACTGCCTGAAGGTCATAATAAAAAATTCTGTTGAGTTCTGACTGGTAGGAAATTCTTGCAAAAAAATTTTCTTTTGAGGTTAGTGCATGATATATGGGAGAATAGATTTCAATGTTTTCGGAATTAAGCGGGCAGATGTCAAAACTTGAATGATGGGAAAGTTTTTTTATATTTGTAAAGTCTTTAAACCACCTTTTAAAAGTATGGTTTCTGTAAACAGCTTCTTGCTTTTTGTTTAAAATTATTACAGCATCTCGGAACTGTCTGAAAATATCAAACTTTTTCATAAATATATTATATTTCAACTAAAAAAAGTGGGCAATTTATTTAAAATATATCAATATGTTGTCGGGAGGTTTATTTATGAACGGATTTAAGAAAATCGGAGAAAAGATAAAGTATTACAGAGAAAAACGCGGATTATCACAAAAAATGCTTGCAAAGCGGACATTTATGACCGAAGGCAGGCTTAAAGAAATTGAAAACGGCGAGTCTGTATATCACTTTTGGACGCTTCAAAAAATTGCAAAGGCGCTGGATATAGATTTACCGGAACTTTTGAATTTTGATTAACAATAAAAAAACACTCCTAATATTAGGAGTGTTTTTTTATATACATTTGTTTAAGCATTAACCAGTTCTTTAGCTCTTTCCAATTGAAGGGTGCATGTTGTAACATCACAAACGCATGACGGACCAAAATACTGGATTGCACCCGGGAATAAATATCTGTCATTCATTGCCCAGTCTTCTCTGTTTTCTTCAAGTTGCTTGAACACAGAACCGTCAAGTTTTACAAGAGCTTTTTGAATTACAGGTTTCATTTCTCCGTGGCGTTTTTCCATATTCATCATCATTGTAAGAGGAACACCGCCGGCAATCCATTCAGATGCAGGAGCAGTTAAGTTTCTTACTGATGATAAATAGCCTGTCAAGCCGAAGTTGATTAAAGCAAATGCGTTAAAGCCTAATGAGTAGCAGTAATCAGCATCAAAGTTTGATGGGAATGCACATCTGCCTTCATATCCGAAGAAGTGAGACTGAGGATTGAATTTGCCGATATAGTCGCCCTGAGATTTTAATTCATCAAGTCTTGTTGAAATCATTTCGATTAACAATTTTTCTGTTTCAATTTTTGAGACCTGAACATTTCCGTGCGGATCGCGGTCTGCTAATAACTGACCTTTAATAAGTGCGGGCAGTGAGTTGTAAACTTTTGCATTGTCAGGATTAAGTCTGTTTTCAACAATATCAAATTTATCACGGATTGTTGTAGCGTTCACAAAATCAGGATCGTTTTCCAGAGATGCCATAATATCATTAAGATTTGAAATCATAGATTTCATCTCAGGGATAAATTCTATTAAGCCTTCCGGAACTATTGCAATACCGAAGTTTTTACCCATATCAGCACGTCTTACAATAATATCGCACATATAATTAATAGTGCTTTCTAAAGACATTTTCTTTTCTTCAACTTCTTCTGAAATCAAAGTGATGTTTGGCTGGGTTTGTAAAGCAGCTTCCAATGCAACGTGAGAAGCGCTTCTGCCCATAATTTTTATAAAGTGCCAATATTTTTTAGCGGAATTTGCATCGCGCTGAATGTTTCCGATAAGCTCTGCATAAGTTTTTGTTGCAGTATCAAATCCGAAAGAAATTTCGATTTGATCATTTTTCAGGTCGCCGTCGATAGTCTTTGGACATCCGATAACCTGAATACCTGCATTATTTTTAACAAACCATTCAGCAAGAAGTGCAGCGTTAGTGTTTGAATCATCCCCGCCGATAATTACAACAGCAGAAATGTTCAGTTTTTTGCAAACTTCCCATGATTTTTGGAATTGTTCTTCAGTTTCAAGTTTTGTTCTGCCAGAACCGATAATATCAAATCCGCCGGTATTTCTGTAAGCGTCAATGAACTTGTCATCAAATTCAACGTATTTACCGTCAATAATGCCGGAAGGCCCGCCTAAAAAACCGTAAAGTTTGTTTAAAGGATTTGCCTGTTTCAAAGCATCATACAAACCCGCAATTACGTTGTGGCCTCCGGGAGCCTGTCCGCCTGAAAGGATAACGCCGACATTTCTTACTTCAGATGCTTTTGAAGAAGAAGATGTTTTAAAAGTTACAACAGGTTTGCCGTATGTATTTTTGAATAAATTTTGAATTTGTTCCTGATCTCTAACTGATTGAGTTGCGGAACCTTCAGCCATTTCAAGATTGTTAATTCCGTTAGCAAGGCTTGACGGAAGTTTGGGCTGATACTTTAATCTTTCGATTTGTAACGGTGAAAGTTTTTCCATATTTCTCTTCCTTTTTTTGAGTAATACTATTTACAATTAATATTTTACAATAAAAAGATATTTTTTCATAACAAATATTAAAGGAAGGCATTAAGCTGTGCAAACATTAAATTTTTACCGTTAATAGGTGAGGTGTAATAATCATTTTGCGGATTTGTATTATTTTCGAAAAATTGTTTTTCCTTCTTCATCTATATTTTTTTTAAGTGCGATATTTTTAATATCACTATAATTAACAACGTCAAATTTATAAGGTGTTGGAAGCTCATAAAGTTCAGATGTTATATGACGCAATAATTTTTCGTTTATTTCTCCGAATAAGACCAGATCAATATCTGAGCCTTTTTTGAAATCCCCTCTTGCACGCGAACCGAATATTTTAACTTCATCAATTTCTTGAAATGATGCAAACAGCTTGTTTATTGCTTCAATTGTTTTATCAGGAAGTCCGAATTTATCCATTTATTTTACCTTTAAAAAATTTGAGTAAATTATTTATTTGCTTGGAATAAATATTTAAAATATCGTCGCACATGCTTTTTGCATATTCTTCCCTGTACGTATGAGATGTTTTGTTTCTGGCTTCCATCATTTCAATCCAGATTTGCCCGTCAGAAATAATATTTTTTGAAAATGCTTCTTTAATTGTTTCGCGCGGTGTGTCGGTTATTATTCCGTTGAATTCCAGATAATCCTTCATAGTTTTCCACGCCAGTTCAAAAACAATTTCAAAAGTTTGAATTAAAGCCATTGTATATATCTTATTAATTCCGTTTTGTTTAATGCATTCTATTGTTTCATTAAGATTTATTGAAGCTTTTTCAAAATTTTCAAAACGTTGAACCCAGCGGATATTCTGCATATAGTTCTCCTTTTTAAATAAAAAACGGAAAGTTCCGTTTTTTATTCTTCTTTATTATTGTCCAGCAGGCTGGTCTGTGATATATTTGACTGAGCGTCCTGAGCGTCCATTGCCGCAACATCTTTTTTTACCTGTTCATCTTCGTCAGGGTTTACGATTTTATTTACTGAAACAACAGTGTCGTTATCTGTCAAATTCTGAGCTCTGACACCTGTTGCAGGACGTCCCTGACGGGAGATTGAACCTGCATTCAATCTTGTTACAACGCCGTTTGCAGTTACCATCATAATATCATCTGATTCTTTGACAATTGTCAGCGCAACAAGTTTTGAAGAAGTTGATTTGAATTTGGTTGCGATAAGACCTATTCCGCCTCTGTTCTGGCTTCTGAATTCAGAAAGTTTTGTACGTTTTCCGAAACCGTCAGATGTTACGACAAGCAGATCTGCGTCATAATCTCTAGGTACAATATCGCATCCCACAATTTCATCGCCTGAACGTAATTTCATTGATGTAACTCCTCTTGCGCTTCTGCCTAAAGGTCTTAAATCTTCAATCGGGAAGCGGATTGCCATACCGCATGATGTTCCGATAATGATTTCATCTCTTGCGGTTGCAAGTTTTACCCAGTCAAGTTCATCGTTTTCTTCAAGACCGATTGCAATAATACCGTTTCTTCTGATATTTGAGAAGTTATCAAGTTCAATGCGTTTGATGTAGCCTTTTTTCGTCAGCATAATCAAATTCAAATCGTGTGAGAAGCTGCTAACAGGTACGACTGCCGTAATTCTTTCATCCTGATCTATCGGGAGAACATTGATTATCGGCAGACCTTTTGCTTGACGGCCGCCTTCGGGGAAGTCATAGACATTCAGACTGTAAACCGTTCCTTTTGATGAGAAGAACAGAACTTTATCATGCATCATTGCGGTGAAGAAGTGCTGAATATCGTCATCTTCTTTTGTTTTAATTCCTGATTTGCCGCGTGTTGCACGGTTTTGTCTTTCAAATGTGTCAAGCGAGATACGTTTCAAATATCCTTGGTGTGTAATAAATACTGCCATAGGAGTATTCGGGGTCAAATCTTCTATTGTAACTTCGCCCTGTTCAGGAAGAATTTGAGTTTTTCTGTCATCGCCGTATTTTTCTTTGTCTTCAAGAAGTTCGCCTTTGATGATATCAAGAATTTTCTGGCGGCTTGCTAAGATTTCTTCGTATTCAGAGATTTTCTTAACAAGTTCATCGTATTCTGCTTTAACCTTATCCTGTTCCAATCCTGTCAATCTTCTCAATTGCATTTCAAGGATTGCGTTTGCCTGATCGGCGTCAAGTCCGAATCTGCTCATCAAACCGTTTCTGGCATCATCTGTAGTTTTCGATTGTTTGATAAGCTCAATTACTTCATCAATTGAACCGAGTGCGATAATCAAACCTGCCAAGATGTGCGCTCTGATTTTAGCTTTTTTAAGGAAGAAAATAGTTCTTCTTGTAACGATTTCTACCCTGTGTTCGACAAATTCCGAGAGAACTTCGTATAAATTCATTAATCTAGGCTGTTTACCGCATAACGCGAGCATATTTACACCGAAAGTTGTAGCAAGCTGTGTATATTTAAACAAATTATTTTTAACAACATCAGGTTTGGCATCTCGTTTAAGTTCGATTACGATACGCATGCCTTCTCTGTCAGATTCATCGCGAATATCTGAAATACCGTTAATTCTCTGATCTTTAACGAGTTCTGCAATTTTTTCGATTAAGACTGACTTATTTACCTGATAAGGAATTTCTGTAACAACAATTGCCGTACGTCCCTGGCGTCCGCCGCCGCCTGCAATTTCTTCAAAGTTTGCAACCGCCTGCATTTTTATGGAGCCTCTGCCGGTTTCGTAAGCCTGCTTAATATCGTTTAACCCGATAATTGTTGCGGCTGTCGGGAAATCAGGACCTTTAATATATTCCATAAGTTCAGTTACCGTAATATTCGGGTTGTCAATTAAAGCAATTGTACCGTCAACGATTTCCGAAAGATTGTGAGGCGGAATATTTGTTGCCATGCCGACTGCAATTCCAGAACATCCGTTTAATAAAAGCATCGGAAGTCTAACAGGCAATACGGAAGGTTCTTGCAGTGAACCGTCAAAGTTCGGCTCAAATTCAACAGTTTCGCAATCAATATCTGCAAGCATGGATTGTGTAATTTTATGCATTCTGGCTTCTGTGTAACGCATGGCAGCAGCACCGTCGCCGTCAACAGAACCGAAGTTTCCGTGTCCGTCAACAGTTAAATAACGTGTTGAAAAGTCCTGAGCCATACGAACTAAAGCTTCATAAACAGCAGTATCGCCATGCGGGTGGTATTTACCGAGAACTTCACCCACGATACGTGCACATTTCTTGAACGGTTTGTCCGGTGTCATGCCAAGTTCATTCATAGCATACAAAATACGTCTGTGAACAGGTTTCAAACCATCTCTTACATCAGGAAGCGCACGTCCTACGATTACACTCATCGCATAGTCGATATATGAACGTTTCATTTCTTCTCTAATATTAACAGGAACGATTTTTCCGTCTGCGAACATATTTTGTTGGTTGCTCATGTTTTGTTCTACCCCTCTTTATTAGTATTTTAAATTATTATCTTTTCTTTAAAGGTTTATTTCCCTTGATAATATTGTATCACAAACACATGTAATTGGGTAATTTGTTAATATTTAACTTTACATAAAAATTTTACAAATCAAAATAATTGTTATTAAATACGCTATCAGGCTTATGACTTGCAGCCATACCGGTAAAAAATCTGACTCATTCGTAATTGTCGGTTTAAATAAATCAACAAGAAGTATAACAGGAATTATTAAAGTTAAAATTACTGTAACAGGCATTACAATTAAGTAAAACAAAAAAACTGCTCCCATTCCTGCGGCACCTGCTGATGCATTTATGGAATTTTGTATAATTCCGTCTGCAAGTCCTACAAAAATTAAAAAAAGCCCGATTAAAAACGCGTTTGCATGCCCCAGTCCGATAGTAACAATGTATTTATAAGTTCTTGAAGTTCTAATTTCATTTAATAATTTTTTCATGTCCATATTTTAACTTTAATTAAATTTCTCTAATGATAACAAAAAGCCACATTAATCCATAAATAGCGGTCAAAGCATAAATGCCAATTCCAAAGATTTCTCCAAAGTTAAACTTATATTGATTTTTGGGTTTATCATCTTTTTCCTCAATTTTTTTATTAATCAAATTATAGCAGTCTATAATCAAAAATATAATACTTATTATGCTGATTACTGCTGATGGAATAGTACAAAAGATAAGCAAACTTGCATAGAATAACCAGAGTGTACCTCCAAAAGTGCCAAATAAATCTGATATTGTAAACGGTATTCCAAATGCTACAAATATAACTATATACAGAGTTATTAATAAAATTCCAATAAAATTGCCTGTTATGACACCAAAGCGATAAGTTAATGTATTTTTAAGCATGGTGAACTCCTTTATATAAATAGTTTACCATTCAATTATTAAATATTCAAATATTTGGAATAATTTGTTACATTAATTAATATTAGTTAACCATTCAAGTAATATATTTCCAACAGCGAAAGCTTTATCTGACGGAAATTGGGACATTAATTTTTCAGTTGAGAGTTTGTACTCAGGCCAAACTTTGTCCAGAAGATTTGAGCCGTAATCTGTTATTCTGATAAGTTTTACACGTCGGTCATCTTTTTTTGAATTGCGGGTTATAAGCCCTTCTTTTTCAAGTTTATCAAGTAGTTTTGTTATATTGGACGCGGTTACTAAAAGTCTTTTGCTGATTTCGTTTTGCTGAATGCCGTCATATCCTCCCGTATGTTTTATAATCATTAGGATGTTGAACTTTGATATGTTAAGTTTTTCTTTTTGCAAAATTTCATCAAGTCTGCTGCTTATTTTCCCCCACAATAGTCCTATCGTATATATAAGCTTTGATTTTTCATCCTGATTTTCAAAATAAATATCAATATTATTATCCATAAACTCTCCTTTAAGTGAATTATATAATAATAATATTGAATATTCAACTATATATTAATCAACTTTATATTTAGAGGCTTCTTTATTAACCATTTCCATATATTTTTTGTTATTTTTTTCGGCAAAATCTATTGCTTTTTTGCGCGCGCCGTCAGCTCCGCCGAGTTCTGAAGCGTAAAAACGTCTGGCGTATGAAAATCTGTCAAGACCTTTTGTTTTCGCGGGCTGATAGACTGCTGTATTGTATTCATAATATTCTTTGTTTTCAGGATAGGTTAAAAATCCCACAATTGCTGCGTCAGGATATAAAAGAACCGATGCGCCTTTTGTTTTTTCTTGAATTTCATGGGCATACTGGGCTGCAGCGTCTGTCGGATTTGTTAAATCCTGAAAATTTGTAAGCTGTATTTTTGTATGCCAGTTGTCTATATTTTCATCTTTAAGATAGTAATTATAATTTTTTGTTTTGCTTTCCGGATTGGACAGAAGATATGTTTCTTTATCAAATTTGATTTTATCAATCTGCGCAAAAGCTGCGCAGGATGTGAAGGCAAGCAGATTGAATAATACAAAGCTCAGTTTTAAAATTTTATTCATAAAAATCCTTTCTTTGATTACTTTACAAAGTATTTACTTTATATTTGTAAAAATCTATTACCCGTTTTGTTAATTGACTTGTTTATTGTATAATAATGTTAGTATTAATTTTCGGGATTATGAAAAATCCCTCCACCGCAGGCGCGGTCCCCCTCCCTTTAACAAGGGAGGTTGTTAAAGGAGAGCTGAATATGCCGTTTGAATTTATTCCGCAAAAGATAAAAGATGTTATACTTGTAAAACCCAAGGTTTTTGGAGACAATCGCGGATTTTTTATGGAAAGCTACAAAAAGTCAGAGTTTTTTGCAAACGGGATTGATGTGGAATTTAATCAGGATAACCATTCTAAATCAACCGCGCATGTTTTGCGCGGGCTTCATTATCAGGAAGCTCCGTACGGGCAGGCAAAACTTGTCAGGTGTTCCCGCGGAAGGATATACGATGTTGCGGTTGACATAAGACCGGAGTCTGAAACTTTCGGTCAGTATGTAAAAGTTGAATTGTCAGAAGAAAACAAGCACATGCTTTTTATTCCTGAAGGTTTTGCGCATGGATTTGTAGTTTTATCAGATGAGGCTGAACTTCTCTATAAAGCAAGCGGTGAGTATGCCCCGCAGGCTGACAGAGGTATCTTGTGGTGCGATAAAGATATAAATATTGACTGGGAAATTGATTTTGAACCTGTTTTATCAGAAAAAGACAGAGGGCAAAAATCTCTGCAAGAGATTTTTGCCAGAAGTTCAGAGGGCAGGATGTCAGGAAGGCAGGCTTTTTAATGTATAAAAAGCTTGAAATCTGGCGTGAAAGCATTGATTTATTAAAAGATATATATATGTTGGCTGATAAACTTCCGAAATCTGAAGATTATAACTTAAAGAGCCAGTTAAAAAGAGCAATGGTGTCCGTTCCTTTGAATATTGCCGAAGGTAAGTGCCGTTCTTCATCAAAGGATTTTTCTCATTTTTTAAATATTGCAGCTGCATCTCTTGATGAAGTTGATGTAGTATTAACTATATGTGAAGAATTAGGTTTTTTAGAAGATTTGACAAATATACATGAAAAAAATAAAGTATTAACTAAAAGAATAAATGCATTAAGACGGAAGTTGTCGGAGGCAGATCATGAATAATTTTTACGTAAATAGCTTGACTTCCTGCCCTCCTGTCTTCCGATCTTCTTATCATAAGGGGAAAAACAATGTTTAGAACAATACTCGTCACTGGCGGTGCCGGATTTATCGGAAGCTGTTTTGTAAGATATATGTTAAAAAATCATCAGGATTATAAAATTATTAATCTTGATGCTCTGACTTACGCAGGGAATATTGAAAATCTTGATGATGTAAAAGATAATCCGAATTATAAATTTGTCCACGGAAATATCTGTGATAAAAAACTCGTACCTGAACTTGTTGAGCAGGTTGATGCAATAGTGAATTTCGCTGCAGAATCCCATGTTGACCGCTCAATTACAGGACCTGAAATCTTTATTGAAACAAATGTTAAAGGAACATTGAATTTATTGCAGGCGGCAAGGCAGTTTAATACAGAACGATATTTGCAGGTCTCAACAGATGAGGTATATGGAACTCTCAGTAAGACGGGATATTTTACGGAGACAACTCCGCTTGCCCCCAACAGCCCCTATTCAGCTTCAAAAGCTTCTGCCGATATGCTGGTGAGAGCTTACCACGAAACATATAATATGCCTGTTTTAACAACAAGATGCTCGAATAATTACGGACCTTACCAGTATCCTGAAAAACTTATTCCTTTCTTTATCTCAAAATTATTGAGAGGAGAAAAGGTTCCGGTATACGGTGACGGCATGAATGTCCGTGACTGGCTGTATGTCTATGATCACTGTGTCGCTATTGATACTGTCTTGCATAAAGGTCGGGTCGGAGAGGTTTATAACATTGGCGGACACAATGAAAAAACTAACCTTGAAATTACACATTTAATCTTGGATGCAATGGGCAAAGATGAAACCTCTATTGAATATGTAAAAGACAGATTAGGGCATGACAGACGTTACGCAATCTGCAACGATAAAATTCAGTCGGAACTCGGCTGGAAGCCGTCTTTAACTTTCGAAGAAGGTATTAAAATTACGATTGACTGGTATTTGAATAATCAAGAATGGATAAAAAGTATTGAGACTAAAAAAGCAGGAGTAATTTAGTGAAAAAATTTTTTAAAAATATTTTTTCTGTAGAAAATTGTGTATTATCATTGGGTTATAGAGCTAAAGTGTTAAAAGTTTTCGGTTTAAAATTTATTTTAAAAGATCTATCAAAGTTGCAAACTTTAAATGATTATTATGTTGAAAATCCAAGGGTGTATTTATCTATAGTTTGTATAGCTAAAAATGAAGGCCAGTATATAAAAGAATGGATAGAATATCATAACATGCTCGGTGTTGAAAGGTTTTATTTCTATGATAACGGGTCAACGGACAATACAAGAGAAGTTTTAGATTCTTACATAAAAGAAGGTTTGGTTGTATATAATTATTGTGAAGGGCAAGCTCTGCAAAATTTAGTATATGCAGATGCGATTTTAAAATATAGAGATCAAACTCGTTGGATGGCAATAATAGATCTGGATGAGTTTATAGTTCCTGTTGAAAAAAATAATATTCCTGATTTTTTGAAAGATTATGAAAACTACCCCGCAGTCGGTATAAACTGGGTAATGTTTGATTCTAACGGGCATAAAACAAAGCCTTTATCGGGAGGAGGACTTGTTACGGCCAATTATACAAGGGTCTACAAGGATTATAATATGTTGGTAAACAGGCATATAAAATCAATTGTTAATCCTCAGGAAGTTTTAGGTATTTATAATCCACATTACGCAGTATATAAAAATAACGGATATGCTGTTAATGAATTTTATAAAAAAATAAAAGGCGCATTTACAAATATTCATTCATCTAATAAAATCCGTATTAACCATTATTATACAAAATCAGCTGCAGAATATCATATTAAAGTAAAAAAAGACTGTGCAGACAATATGAATAATAGAAGAGTTTATGATGAAAATGTTATAAATTTTCCTGAATCAGTTAACGATTATTCTATACAAAAATATGTTCCAGAATTGAAAAAAAGAATGAATATTTGTGAGGATAAAGTGCAATGAAAAAAATACTTGTAACAGGGGCAAACGGAATGCTGGGGGAGGATTTATGCCCGATATTGGAAGATAACGGATACGAAGTTATCGAAACTGATATAAATACGCTTGATATAACAAATCCGGTGCAAGTAAAATCGGTTCTGGAAGCAGAAAGACCTGATATTGTTATTCACTGCGCGGCTTATACAAATGTTGATAAAGCAGAAGAAGATTTGAAAAACGCTGAACTTATCAATGTTACAGGCACTGAAAATATTGCAGAAGTTTGCGGGAAATCAGGGATTACTTTAGTATATATTTCAACTGATTATGTCTTTGACGGAACAAAAAATTCGCCCTACACCCCTGATGACAGGACAAATCCTATAAATAATTACGGCCTGACAAAGTATGGGGGTGAAGAAGCTGTCAGAAGCCTTTGTGAAAAGTATTACATTGCTAGAACTTCATGGCTTTACGGATATCATGGCAAGAATTTCGTTGAAACTATGTTGAATTTAGCGGACAAACCTGAAATTAAAGTCGTTGATGATCAGATAGGCTGCCCGACCTGGACAGTTGAACTCGCAAACGGTATTGTAAAACTGTTATCAAAATCATATGGTACATATCATGTATGCGGTTCCGGCTCCACAAGCTGGTACGGGTTTGCAAGAGAAGTTTTTGTTCAATCCGGCATGAAAGTAAATCTACTGCCATGCACGACATATGAATTCCCGCGGCCTGCAAAACGCCCTCAATACAGTGTTATGGAAAATGACGGTATTTGCAGAAACTGGCAGGATGCATTAAGAGATTACTTGAAGTTAAGAACTTAATTTTTAAAAATATTGCCTGAAAATTGCTTTTGTACTATATTAAGATATGGGTAGTACACGCCTTCCTCTGACACACGAATACTAAGGGAATTTGTCAGAAGGGGGGGGGATAATATGACAAATGAACAGATAAAAAGTGCCATCAAGCTACTGATAGCACTTTTAAGTTTTGTTTTGAATTTGTTATAGGTACTAAGTCACGCTCTAAGGAAGTGGTATTTTCTTAGGGCTTGCCCCTCTGTTTATATTATTTCCGATCTTCTGTTATTTGTCAAGTGTTCTGCTTTTTACAGCCGATTTGCTGTGCGATTTAAACAGATTAATATAAATATTGCAAAATGTCTGTTTTGCACATATAATTTATATAAAAACAGGAGAATGTATGAAAGGTATAGTATTAGCAGGCGGTTCGGGCACGAGATTGCATCCTAGCACTATTGCGGTTTCAAAACAGCTTTTACCGATTTATGACAAACCGATGATTTATCATCCGATTTCGGTTTTGATGCTTGC
>CALVCJ010000007.1 GCA_944326015.1 Candidatus Gastranaerophilales bacterium | reverse complement strand
GTGTCGGTATCGGTGTCAGTGTCTGTATCCGTATCATTATCAATATCGGTATCAGTGTCGGTATCGTTATCGATATCGGTGTCGGTATCGGTGTCATTATCCATATCAGAATCCGTATCAACAATTTCCTCGTCTTCTTTAGGAACTACAAGGTTATCGTCATCTTCCTCCGTACCCTGTTTATCCGGATCATCAGAACCGTTTACGCCGTCATATCCTTCATCATCGCCCTGTGAGCTTCCACCGTAATAGTAATTACGTTCATCTTCGTTTTTACCGATAACTGTAACATCATCCGGTCTTACGGCTTTTCCCCTGATTGAAACCGGGATATCAGAATCTGCAGCATTTGTTAAAGTATTTGTTCTGCTGTCTTCTTCTACAGTTGAAGGATTAAATTTATGTCCTGATGGATTAGAAGGATTTGCATTTTGAATTTCGCCTCTGTTGTTACCCATATTAAAGTAGTAACCGCCTGCGTATGCGTTATCTGCAACAAGTGTTAAATCCTGATCGTGTGAAGGTCTGACTTCGCCTTTGCCCTGTAATGTACCGTTTTTAACAATAATTCTTGAATCAGCACGATTATTCCAGTCAGTGCCAAGATCTAGAGCAGTTAACTTTGCTGATGTCGGATGAGCATTGTTGTTCGGTCCAAAGTAATCTTCTCTATAAGTTCCGTATGAAGGAGCTTCGCCCAAATGTTCAACGTAAAGTTCTTTTCCTCTTGTTGTAATATTAACTTTATCAGCTGCAGTAGTTTCTCTGATGTATGTGTCACCTGAGAATTCCGCATTTACACTGCCTTCGCGGGAAATCAAACCGCCAACGTTAGTGTCAAGTTTTTGACCAGATGCCGAGTCCATACCTTTAACATTAATATCACCTATAGCAAGCATATCAGTGCCGTAAGATGCGTTATCGGTATAATTAAGTTGACCGTCAACAGTGCCGAAACTTCCTTGAGTTTGTCTGAAAGTCAGAGCGTTGTTTGTATCGCCGATTTTACCGCTTGCGATCAATGAAACGCCTTTACCTTCAATATTCGGAGTATTAGAATCTGTTGAAGCGTTTATAATATCATAGGCAGTATTTCCGCTGCTTGCAGAATCCGCAAGAACAGTTGTTCTGCCTTGAGATGAAATTGTATTAACTTTTAAATCTTTGCCTATGCTTGCGATATTGGCAGCGGAACCTGTACCTGTGCTTTTTGCAGTAACAACACCGTCAACTGCAATGTTTAAAGATTTTTCCAAATCTCTTTGAGCCTTCCAGATACCTGTATAATGTCCATCCTGATTACCTAAATCAGTCCCGATAGAACCGTTTGTAACATTGATGTTCAAATCAGCACCGTTAGTTGTGTTAATTAATACATTAGAAACACCATTGTTTAAAAGGTCTCCGCCTGTGACATCTATATTAACATCAGCGTTTGACTGAATATTGTTTGATTTGCCTGCATAACCGATTTTCATATCGGAATTTTTGTTGGTAAACCGAACAGTATTTGTTTGATTTCCATGATTAATATTGATCTGCCCTTGAATATCCATACCGCCGGTAGAAGTATTTGAAACAAGCAAATTTGAATTAGCATTATTATTTTTAGCGCCTGATTCAATAAGACCGGTAGAAGCAACAAGCAATTTGCCGCCTGAATTTGTAACAGTCAAATTACCGTTGGGGTTGGAAACCTCGCCTGAAATATTGATGCCTGAATTTCCTGTATTTTCTATTGTAATATTACCTCTGCCAAAGTTTTTTACGGTACCGCCGATTGAAGTTCCGCCGTTTGAAGTAATGACTATATTACCGTCCAAACTTTCAAAAGCGTTTCCGGATGTCATATTATCAGCACTAACAAGACTGTTAAACAATGTTGTTGCTGCATCTGTACCGCTTAAAACATCTGTGTTATTTCCGATACCTGATACAACAAGTCCGTTAACATTAACCTGTCCGCCCTGCAAGTTGACATCTCCGCGTGCAGCAATTCTGGCTCCTGACTGTATATCAATATCTCTTCCTGCCTTTAATACCGATGTATCCAATGTTCTGTCGGTATAAACTGCTATATTTTTTGTATAATCCCACTCGGTTGCCTCAATATTGAGACGTTCCGGCGGATTATCTGCATTATAGCCAGTATCAAACTTAGTTATAAAATACTCATGCTTTTGCGGTAAGTTTAAATTTTCTGTTAAGGTATTATAAGAAGTTTGTGTTGGCGCAATAACAGATAAACTTCCGACATTCAATACGCCTGAAGCCCCGACAACCATACCGCCGGGTGATATAATCATTAAGTTTCCATCAGATTTTAATGCTCCACCTGTATTTTGCAAAGCATTAACAATACCTTGAATATTAACACCTTGATTAACAAGTGCGACAAATGTATCAATAGTACCACGATCAACTTTCAAAACTAAGTCATCAGAGGTACCCGATTGATATTGGTTTACGTATGTATAAATAAAGTTTAAAACATCACCTTGAGATAAGGTTATTTCATTGAATTGTTTAAACCCCGTTTTATTTCCAATATTTACTGCATCTGGCATCATATTCCAAGTACCGTTGTTAACGGAACCGTTATCGGATTTTATTGGATTACCTGCCGCATCGGTGATTGTAGAAGCCAAAGCCTGATATGTCAGTGATTGCTGCATTACCAACAAAAAACTTAGTACAAATGCTGTTATTCTTTTTCTTTTTTTTCCCTGTTCAATGGACATTTTCTTTGACCTCGTCATTTTTTCTTTTTTGCACGTAAAACACTTTACTTTACATGTATATAAACGTTTAATAATAGCAAATTATTTACATTTTTCGGGTAAATCTTTACAAAAGTTTATATATGAAACAGGAGGGTAAATACCCTCCTTGTTTTATACCTTTGGTTCATCAATTCTGCCTCTGCCATTGTAAAGTTCGCCCGGAATTTTCTGTGTATTTGATGCCGCTTTTTTATTTGTACCCCCGCCAACAAGAGTCGGAATATCAATTTCACTTAATCTTTGTCTTTCTTTCGGATCTTCCGGGTTAAATTTCAATTCAAAATCGATACCCGCAACAGTCGCCGGAATTCTCTCGGGCAAGTAATATGTAGTATCTGCTGTATAGTTTCTATCGCCGTACTTTTGCAGACCGTTAATATCTTCCATAATAAATTTATAAACTTTTTCAAACTGTGGTGAATTAATATCAATTCCGTAATAAACAGAAACCATTGCCTTTTTGGATTCAGCCTTGTTTAATCCGGGTTTGCCGTTTGCACTCGGAGCATATATAGTTCTTACTCTCAGCTTGCATGCCTTATTACCAATTTCCACATCACCAGAACCAATCTGACCGGATCTTACGGTGACAACTGTTGGCTGCGGAATATTAAGTTTAAATTTTGTATCTTTTGTATCAGTTTCTTCATCTTCGCGTCTGAGGTTGACTGTCAAATCGCTTCTGCTTCTTGCGTATACGCCTCCCGCTGTTGCAGCACCATGAACACCTCCGATAACACCAGCAAATATTGCACCATTCCACGAAGTTTTTGAATGATTGTTACCTCTGTCTGCATAATGCTGGCCATCCGCTCTTACTGTTCCGGAATACTCCTGACCTTTTATAGGTATATCATATTTTTCACCTGGAACTAATATGTCTTTATGAACTGTTTGCGTATATTCTTCACCATTAAAACGAAAATTAAAAGTAGTTTCATCACTAATTATCCTATCCTGTGTTGTGAATGAATAAACGCTTGAATCAGTTACACCCTTGTAACCAACAAACTGGGCAGCTGTCTCACCTGCAATAGAAACAGCACCGGCTGCAACAGAACTGAGTCCGGCAGTCGCCAAACCAAGAGCGGCGCCTATACCTGCCTCTTTGAATACGTGTAATGCACGTTTTGCTCTGGTACGGTCTTTATCAACACTATAACCGCTCGATTCAATAAATTTACGGAACTTTTTCAATTCTCTGACGCCAACATTTCCGTTTGCGTTGCCAAAAAGCTGCTCTATTGAACGCGGATTGCCATTTTCATCTCTTAGGAATTGTTCTTTTAGAACATCACGGCCTTCCTGCAAGTTCAAATTGCCTTCTTCCTGGAACCCTTCTCTGTCAGTATCGACAAGTTTGTCAAGAGAACCGTTACATACATCCTGACAGAATTCTTTAAATAAACCTTCATCAAATTTCCAGAATGTACCTTTTGGCTGTTCAAAATCATGATCAGCCTGAGTTCCGGCTTTACAAAACCTTTCGGGATTTGCCATAACGAGTTTGCGGCCTAAATCGCCTATATCGTTGTGTTCTATTGAATCATTTGTTTCTTTTCCCTCTGCAGCTTTTCTTGCTTCTTCAGAAAAATAAACTCTGGTATTTTTTATATTTTGACGCGTTTCAGCGGCCTCTGTCTGACGTTTTGCTTCTTCATCTATAAACTCCAGCTTATCTTTTACAACCTGTTCTGGAGACCGTTCACTCATGACATCAATCGTTGCCATTTTGTCAATTAGTATATCTTTGTTAAATTTACACTCTTGTAAGGCATAATAATAAAGTGCATTAGTTCTATCCTGTTGATTCGATAAATCTTTTATTTTATTGCTATTTGTGCCTTTATGCAATGCTGCAAGTAATTCTTCATCAGTTAGTTTCTCATCTAACGCTTTTAATAAAGATATCATATACACTTTTTCACCATCAGTTGCATATTCATTTAAATAATCTTTAAATAATTCAACATCAGATTTTTTATTAGCATACTCTTTTGCAATTTTAGCAGCTCTTTTATCTATCTGTTTTGAATACTTATGGTCAGCAATAGAAAGAAGCATAGTAGATTGATTTTCAGGCTCATCAGCCCATTTCTGTATTTCAGCTTTAAAATCCGCTTCAGCTTTTTTTCTTGCAGCTTTATCATGCTTTAAATCATCGCCGACTTTAACAACACCTTCTTCTCTTACGGTTGTTGTTTCTTCCTTAGCAGGAACATCAAGATTGATAGGCTTACCAGTCTCGTGACTGGTAGATTCTAATTTATTTAAATATTGTTCCGTAAGTTCTCTGTTTAAAATTGCAAAAGTGCCATCTTCATTTTTCTTTATAGCACCAGCTTCTACCATTTTTTCTATAAACTGTATGTCAGTCTTGTCATCAAAAGTTAATTTGGGCTCCTGCTTACTGCGGGCAAATTTTGCCATAACATTATTCAACTTCTGACCAGCTTCGACGTTTTCAATTGATATATTGCCTTCTTTGTCAACAGCAACCCCGGCATCAGTTAATGCAGTAAGAAGTTCTGCCTTGCTTTTATCGTCAAGCTTAAATCCTGCCTGAACCATTGAATTTATTATGTCACCGACATTAAGCTTGTGTGATGTAGTTTGAGAAACAATGTTACCTTTATCAGAACCATGCCTTTCAAGAACAGTGCCTGCTACATTTACACCACAAGCATTTAAATAAGTAGTATATATACTTGCTTTTTCTTCTTTAGTCTTTGCAGCAGCAAGCAAACTTTTTAATTCAGCCTGTTGCGCTGGTGTCAATATTTTTGTCTGAACGTTTTGCACACTCATAGTTCAATCCTTTCTCTCAATTTTCTCATCGCACGAAAATTGATATGTTTTTATACTTCTCTATGTACATGTAAAAACATTTTATAACCAAAAATTGCCTGACATGTATATAGAAGCTGTTACCATCTCAGAAAAAGCCGATTATATAAGAGTCTCAACCTTACCTGATTTCTTTACATTTTTTTACAATAAGAAATATTTTATATATATTTCTAACTGCTCAATATAAATACACACACTGTTTTTATATTGGTTCATGATGTGTTACGGAACAAAGTAAAAAAAACTTTAATTTATTCCGATAATATGTTACATTTATTTACAAAGATATAATTTGTCGTCCTGATCGCCAAATTGACATACTTGCTGCACTATCTGATTGAGATGCTGAAATAAATTCAGCATGACAAAACTTCCTTCCCTAATAAGGGAAGGATAAGAGGATGGGTAACATCAATACCCACCCTAACCCTCCCTAATCAGGGAGGGAATAATATTTTAATACCTCAAAGGTATATTCGAGCGGTTGACTGTCTTTTTTTCGTAGCCGAAGTTTGAAAGCATACGGCACGTGCTTGTATAAAATATACTTTCATCCAGAGTAGGACCGATATTTATACAATTTACAGTCTTTTTCAAGAATTTATATTCGATATACGGAACAAAAAGCCCGTTTTTTTCACAAATTTTTGTTTGTTTTGCAAAATTTGTACCGAAATTGTTGATAAAAATTATTCTGTATTCTTTTTCGTCTTTAAAATGCGGATTTTTAAAGAACAAACTTATAACACTCAAAATATCAATGAGTTCAAAAACCGTATCAACTAATTTGTCTTGATTTTTGGAATGTTTAAGGGCTTTTTCATACTGTTTATTCCATTTTTCGAAAATGAGTTTCAGAACGGTAATCTGTTTTTTCTTATCGTAAATTATATTTCCGTAGACAGAATTGAAACCGATTTTTACCATATCGGCTATCAAATTTTTTTTACAAAATCCGATATTGTAGCCTGTATAATTCTGGCCTTTAGCGTAATTATTCCACAGGGTCAGGTTATCGCCTTCGGTTGAAAAAGATATTGTGTAGTATTCATATTTGTAGCCGAAATCATTGGAGCCGTTAATTATATTTGTATATTTTGTGTAAAAATGCTCTTTAATTTTTGAAAAAAGACGTTGGTTAAGCTCGGGCATTTCATCAACAAGATTAAAAATAAGTTTGTAGGAGTATGTTACTTCTTCTTTGTCATTGAGATAAAGTGCGTTTGAAAATCTTATTGTGCCTGATTCTAAAATGCTTAAAAGTTTTTCGGGCTTAGTGTAATGATATAAAATACTGTTTGAGCCGTCATCCAGAATTTTCCGCACTCTCGGTATTTTTTCAAGTAAACTGTCATAATCAATCATGCCGTAACTCCTGTATATAATTATACCATATTTTTACACGTTTATGCCAATACTTTATATTTTTATAGTAAAATATCAGTGTAAAATGTTACAAGAGAAAGAGGTTATTATGTTGACAAAAAATTCTAATGTAACTGTTAAATTTACAGGAATTGATTTTAGCAGTTATTCATCAAAAGTTTCTGAATTCGTAAAAGAATTTTCATCAAGAGCAAACAAACAAGGTCAGTTTTTAAACTGGGTAAATTTACCTGAAAACCAGGCTAAAAGAGTTGATGAAATTTATGAACTTGCAGAAAGCCTAAAAAAACAAACAGGTGCTAAAAAACTCAGCGTAATGGGTATCGGCGGCTCAAAACACACAGTTGAACATATGTTATCAATTAACGGTTTGAACGTTTGCCATGACGTTGTAGAATTTTATTCTGATGTTGATTCTGCAAGTTTGGAAAGATTTTTATACAGATTGGGAAATGATGTAACTTCATCAAACTACCTTATTGCATCAAAATCAGGTTCAACATTTGAAACAAAAGACGGATTTTTAAGAGTTTTGGATATGTTGATTGAAGCTTACAAGGCTCAGGGCAAATCTCAAGAAGAAGCTGAAAAATCTGCTAACAAACATTTTATCGCCGTAACCGACAAAAATGCTGAAAAAAGTGAACTTAGAAGAACATCAAACGAAAACGGCTGGCTAGGCGATTTATATATCCATGATGATGTCGGCGGACGTTTCTCGGGATTTGACGACCATGCTTTATTCACTCTTGCATACGCAGGTATGAAAAAAGAAGATATGGTAAAAATGTTAAATGCAGCTCAGGAAGTTTCAACAGAATCATTAACAGCAGATTTAGACGTAAATGACGCATTGAAAGAAGGTATTTTCTGGGCAGATGCTAAAATGAACGGTATTTTAACAACAGTTCATCAGTATATGGGTTCAATCTTTGAAAATACGGTTTACTGGCATGCTCAAATGCAGAACGAATCCGTTAAAGATACACTTAAACAGGTTGCAAAAGTTCCTGATGCAATGCATCACTCAGCAGAAGCTCATTTTAATCCTGCAAACAAATTTGCATTCGCGTTGACTGTACCTCAGGATAACGGAGTTTGCAGAGAAAATGCTGAAAGTTATGTTGAAGCTTTGACAAAATCTTACACATCAACGGGAGCATTTTTCTTAGAAACTGCAAAAACTTCTGGCATGGGTTTAACTCCTGAAGCAGCAGGCGCAATTACTCAATTAAGAGCATTTGCAACAGTTTATCAGGAAATTGTTGAAAAAATCAGCGAAAATAAATCATTCCCTGAAGTTCTCGACAGCGTACTGCAGCCGCACGTAGAATTCTACAAAAAGAATTTAAAAGGCGGAGTAGTAGTTCCGGGAAGAAAATCCCTTTAAATACATATAAAAGCACATCAATTGCGGATTAGCGTATTTTCGCTAATCCGCAATTGCATTATTTAAAACTGAGTATCTTTTCAATCAATTAATATCTCGGATAATCTTTCGGAATTTGCCAGCTGTTAGAATACAAATATGCTGCACACAACAATCCCTCAGAGTCTGTTGAACAATTTGACTTTATAACATCTAGGCTTATTCCTGTTCCATATAACCACAAACCGCCATGTAAAATATTATGTCTATTATTTTCTTGGTATGGACCGTTTGTTATTGTAACTACAAAAACATCTTTACCATACATGTTTGGTCTGCGTTTTCCGTTAGTATCTATATAAAAATGTGCATGCACTGATTGATTTTGAAAAGCCAGCAAAGTGCCATCAGCTAATTTAACTTTTGCATAGTCTTTACCTTTAATTACTTGACCACTAACATTCCCATTAAGATAATAAATTGCACCGTCATCATTCCAGCAGGCTGTAGATACTTGGTTTTCACAGTTTTGAGTTATATTAAGATAAGGTACAAAATATTTGTTGAAAAAATCTTTAGTTGATAAATCCCAATCCCAATTTTCAATTTCTCCGTAATCAAGTTCTGCCATTTTATATGCCTGATTTAAAACAGAATATGTCTTTTTTAAACGATTTACAGATTCAACCATTCTGTTATGAGAAATTAAAGATGGCAGAGTTAGTGCAGCAACCACACCTATAACACCAAGAGTAATTAAAACCTCAGCAAGCGTAAAACCTGGACGTACAGCTTGGCCTGACAAAATTAGTTTACATAAATCTCTTAAACGATTTACAGAAGCTCCTAAACGCCCCCCCCCCGTTGATTTAATAAATTCCCAACTTGCATATTATACTCCTTTCCATACCTTTTATTATAGTATATTTATAAGAAATTTTCAAGTAATAAGTTTGGACCTTATATGCAAACTCATACTAACTACTTGCTAAAATGTATTACCTCATTGATTTTTTTTAAATAAAAATAACCCGCTTAAATAAGCGGGTTATTTAACATCTGCAAAAATTTTTATGCGTCTTAGTCAAACACATAATCAATAATAGCAGCTTCTCTAGCACGTTTAATTGCTACAGCAATCATTCTCTGATGCTTTGCACAGTTACCTGTAATTCTTCTCGGAATAATTTTTCCGGCTTCAGTCAGGTATCTTTTCAACTTTGATGCATCTTTGTAGTCGATTGCCTCAACTTTGTCAGCACAAAGACTGCAATTTTTGCGTTTTTTCTTTTCTTCATTGTTTTGTCTTGCCATGTTTAATTTAGCCTTTCTAGCCATTTTTTATACTACATTAAATTTAAAAAATTTTCAACAAATATTTTTCGGGACTTATATCGCAGTTTACACCAAATATTCTCGACAAACAGATATAATATCATCCTGAACTTGTTTCGAAATCTTATCATTGTAAGCTCCTGAAACAAGTTCAGGATGTCATTTCCCGAGTGCATTGACTTATACAAGCGGTATTAAGAATATATTTAAAAATTTCAATATCAATTCAAAAGCGCTTTATGCAAAGTCGTAAGCTTTGGTGGGCTGAGCGGATATGCTCCTAGAAGGGAATTTCGTCTTCGTTAATCAATTCGTTTGAAAGATCATCCGATTCAAATTTGACGATTTCTTCAGTTCCAAATTTCTGACTTGCAGCTGCAGAAGCCTCACCGCCAAGTCTTTCAATTGTATTTGCGTCAATCTCGTAGATTTTTCTCTCCGAGCCGTCATCTGATTTTACGGTTGCTGTTTGAAGTCTGCCTTCTACCAGAATTCTTTCTCCCTTATTCAGTGAAGAAACAACTTCATCTAGAGTATTCCTTTTAGACAAAACTCTTATAAGACTTTCTTCTCTTTCACCAATGTTAAGAACAAAAGCAGAGACAGCAATGTTGTTCTGCGTAAAACGTTTTTCGGGAGCTCTGTATATTGTGCCCGTAAGCACAGCTTTTGCAAGGCTCATAGCTTACACTCCCGTTTTTGAAGCTTCCAAAAACATCGTTCTCAGAATATTATCATTCAAACGAAGCTGACGTCTGAATTCTGCAACTTTTTCTTCTGGAAGGCTCAATACAAAGGTAACAAAAAATCCGTCTCTAAAATTCTGTATATCATAAGCAAGTTTCTTTCTGCCTGTTTTGTCAGCTGAAACTACTTTACCGCCTAAATCGGAAGCAGTTTTACCGAGTGATTCGATAGCCTTATCCACTTCTTCTGCATCTAACGCGGGTTTAAATACAGTTAATAATTCATAATTTTTCATTTTTATTTTCTCCTTTTTATATTTTGGCTGTAAATCAATACTATCATGGAAATAGTATATTTTACAATATGTATTGTGCAAAAAAGCTGTAATTTGCCGAACCTATAAGAAAAATATCATGATTAGCATCTCCTCGAGATCCCTGCCATTCAACAAATACAGGCCCTCCAAGAAGATTAACTTTTACTTTATTTTCTGTTAAGTTATTTAAAACACATGCAACAACGCTCGCGCAGGCACCCGTTCCACAGGCCAGTGTAATCCCGCATCCGCGTTCATAAACCCGCATATCAATTTCGATTTCCGATTTGACTTTTACAAATTCCGTGTTTGTTTTTTCAGGGAAATACTCGTGTTTTTCAATAACAGGGCCGTATTTTTGAGCAAGTTCCATAGGATCATCCTGTGTAATAACTACGCAGTGCGGATTTCCCATTGAAACAGGTGTTATATCAAACTCTTTATCAAGAGCGATTAATTTTCTTTCGCCCCAGAAGGGAATTTTTTTATCATCAAGAATAGGCTTACCCATATTAACTTTTATAAGCCCATTTTCTAAAAGTTCAGGTCTTATGACGCCCGCAAGTGTTTCAACACTGAATGCTTTTTTATTTACAAATTTGTTGTCGTAAGCATATTTCGCAAAACACCTCATTCCATTTCCGCACATTTGTGCAGTTGATCCATCCGAATTGTAAAAGTACCAGCCCAAATCAGTTTTTTCTGTACCTGTTTTAGGGATAATCATTCCATCCGCTCCTATTCCATAGTGCCTGTCACACAATTTCAGAGCAAGTTCATCCATTTTCAAACCCGTTTTTTCGTATTCCGGATAATCTACTATAACAAAATCATTTCCACAACCTTGCATTTTTGTTATTTTTATTGTTTTCATTTAAGCTTTCCTTTCAGGTATTTGCATTATATCATAAATTTAATATGTTTATGATATAATTTACAAACAAGGGGAATATTATGTTAATTAATTTAGTCCAAAACCATGCAATGGTTATATCCGGAGCAATACTTTTAATTGCATATGTTTTAATTGCGACTGAAAAAATACAAAAATCTGTTGTAGCGCTTGTCGGAGCATCTCTGACAATGCTTATAGGGCTTCTACCGTTTCACGATTCGGTTAATGCGGATGGCTGCAGATATATAAGATATGTATTTGACTATATAGAATTTGACGTAATTTTTCTGCTTGTGGGCATGATGATAATAGTTCATATAACAGGCAAAAGCGGAGTTTTTAAGTGGATGGCGCTCGAGCTTTTAAAAATGACAAAAGGCTATCCAAAACTTGTATTGTTTGCACTTGCAGCATTTACTGCCGTTGCATCGGCTTTTCTTGATAATGTTACAACTGTTGTTCTAATTATGCCTGTAACTTTTGTAATCGCACGCGAGCTTGATTGTGATCCGGTTCCGTTTCTTATAACAGAAGTGCTTGCGTCAAATATCGGAGGAACAGCAACTTTAATAGGAGATCCGCCAAATATTATCATCGG
Source organism: Candidatus Gastranaerophilales bacterium (assembly GCA_944326015.1). GTDB lineage: Bacteria > Cyanobacteriota > Vampirovibrionia > Gastranaerophilales > Gastranaerophilaceae > Stercorousia. The sequence goes on along the minus strand of CALVCJ010000007.1, from coordinate 33,004 downwards.
AGCTAAAGCAGGACTTAGTTTTATGGATTTTGTAAATGAATTAACTCTGATTGTAACAATTATATTTGCGGTATGCATAAGTATACTTATATTTATGTTTAGAAAGTCGCTGAACGCCAATGAAGAAAAAATGTCCCAAATAGCCAATATCGATAATTCAAAAACAATTACGGACAACAAGCTGATGTTACGTGCAATAATAACACTTGCTCTTGTAATTTTAGGATTTATAACCCATGATATTACGCATATTCCTGCGTATGTTTTTGCGGCTGCCGGAGCATCTTTTCTTTTAATTTTTGAAAATCCTAAAGAAATTTACAAAGATGTAGAATGGCTTACAATATTCTTTTTTATCGGTTTGTTTATAATCATAGGCGGGTTTGAGGCAAACGGTGGAATAAACTTTCTTGCAGATAAACTTATTGATTTGACTAAAGGAAGTTTAGATGCTGCCGCAATGTTAATTCTGTGGGGCTCCGGAATTTTATCCGGTATTGTTGACAACATACCATACACAGCAACAATGGCACCGTTAATTGCCGAGGTTCAACACACAATGCCTTATGCAGGCACAGGACATCACCCTCTCTGGTGGGCTCTTTCACTAGGCGCCTGCCTTGGCGGAAACCTTACAATAATCGGGGCTGCAGCAAACGTTATTGTGAGTGAAACTTCTGCCATAAAAGGGTATCCGATTTCATTTATACGGTTTATGAAATACGGAGCTCTTGTTACATTCATTTCACTTGCACTAAGCTCTGTTTATTTGTATTTGAAATATCTGAAGTAAACGTTTTATTTACAAAGGTCAATAGACGTACAGGATGACTAAATAAAAAATCAAACCCTGATATTTATTAAATTTTATTTACCTATTGATAAAAAGTAAAAAATATGCTAAAATACCCACGGAATGCTATAAAATCCGATAATATTGTTAAAGAGGATAGAAAAATGAAGAATATTGTTGTTTACACAGATAAAAATGAATCCAAACTCGCTGATGTTCTAGCTCAAATTGATGATTCAAATGTCAGAATTGAAAATGCCGAAAATTTAAAGGATTATGAAATACTTAATCCGGGACTTGTCGTTGTAGAGAATGTTCCGAACATAAAAGATGTGCTTATGACAACAAAATTTAAAGCCCCTACGCTTTTTATCGGTGATGTATTCAAAGAAACCACTGTCAGAGCAATTATTTTTGATTTTATTAGAACTCCTATTGACAATATGGAGCTTATAATCAGAGCTAACGCGCTTTTGAAATACAAGGAACTGCGCGACAAATTAAAAGTTGTTTCTACAACAGATGAACTCACTGGACTTCATAACAGAAAATATATGCAAGAACGTCTTGAACAAGAAATTTCACGCGCAAGGCGCTACGGTACAAAACTTTCCTGTCTTCTTTTTGACCTTGATTTCTTTAAAGTTGTAAACGACATTTACGGCTATGAATGGGGTGACGTTTTGCTGCGCTCAATAGCAGACAAACTAAAACAGCTTATCCGAAAAGAAGATATCCTCACACGTTACGGTGATGAAGAATTTTTGCTTATTCTGCCGAACACCTCAGAAGAAAACGCATTCTTATTTGCCGAAAGATTCAGAAAGGATATTGAAAGAATGGAATTCATCCCTGCAGGCGAAGAAGAAAGACACCCGATTACAATTTCAGGCGGCATAGCGACTTATCCCTGCATCGAAAACACTGAAGAAGACGCAAATACAATTATCCGCTATGCAGAACACGCATTATATAACGCTAAAAAACGCGGTAAAAATAAGATTGTACAATTCTCACAACTAAATTTGGGCGAATAATGAGAACATAGCGCTGTACATAAGACTATGAAATACTAGTTGATGATAAGCATACGAATAATTCTGTAGTGCTTTATTATACGTCCGCCCATAATAAAACTAAATGCCACATCGCAACACAATTGCCATAGAAAGTAATCTACGAAATATGTAAAAAAAAGCTATGTACAATTTGAAGTGCATAGCTGTTGATTAGGGATATGTGTATCTTAGTTCTCTAAGGAGTATGGTTATATATTATCAGAGCAGACAATAAATGAAATCATAAAAATGAATGATGTTTTTTAGTAAAAAATTATTTTTGTAAAATAATGTAAAAATTTTTCTATAAAGGTAGCATAAATAAATATTTTTCGACTTATAATGCATGCTGATAGTATAAAAATTAAGGATCAAGAATGCGATTACAACCTATAACTCCAGTAAATGTTAGAAGATTTTTAGCTGATAGTACAAAATCTTTTTTGCAAAATAACGCAGATAATATAACCCAGCCAATCTCAGACAATATCAACTTTGGCGTAGGAGATGATTACGGTTTTGATTTGCTGGCTCCTGAAAATACAAACCCTGATAAACCTGGATTTAAAAGAGGCTTAATGGGTGTTGTTACAATTCTAACTTTCCCGATTTCAGTTCCTGCATTAATTCTCTACGAAAAATATAAAGACAAACACAAAGACGATGAAGTTAAAACTAATATGAATTATGATAATATTGAAGATTAGTTTGTGATATAATTCAATTATGTTTGACAGTTTAAGCGAAAAATTACGGGAAATCATCAGTAAAACAAGCGGGAAAGAGCTCACGCAGGATAATATGCAGGAGGCATTGCGTGAAATTAGACGTGCTCTTCTTGATGCTGATGTCAATTTACGCGTTGTAAAGTCTTTTATTTCTTCAATAAAGGATAAGGCAGAAGGAGAAAAGGTGCTTGATGGTGTTGATCCTTCACAGCAGCTAATAAAAATTGTTCATGACGAACTTGTAAATCTCCTTGGAACAGAGCAAAAACCGCTTAATTTTTCCGGTAATCCTAATTTAATTATGATGCTCGGACTTCAGGGATCCGGCAAAACCACATCTTGTGCTAAACTTGCCGTTAAACTGAAAAAAAAAGGACGAAAACCGCTTCTTGTCGCATGTGACATTTATAGACCCGCTGCGATTTCCCAATTACAGACTTTAGGCAGGGAAATTGAAAATGAAGTTTTTACAATTCCTTATTGCAAAGATGTTCAAGCTATTGTACGCGGAGCAATTGATTATGCAAATCAAAACGGATTTAATACATTAATCCTTGATACAGCCGGTCGTCTGCAGATTGATACAGATATGATGGCTGAACTGCTTTTAATTGACAGAATTTTTCACCCTGCGGAAAAACTGCTTGTAATTGATGCAATGACAGGTCAGGAAGCTGTTAATGTTGCGGAGAACTTTGATGCACAACTTGGTTTAACAGGTCTTGTTCTGACAAAACTTGACGGCGACAGCCGCGGAGGAGCCGCTTTAAGTATAGTATACTGTACCGGAAAACCCATTAAATTAACCGGAACCGGCGAAAAGCTTAACGCACTGGAAGATTTTTATCCCGAACGTATGGCAACACGTATATTAGGAATGGGCGATATTGTTTCTCTTGTTGAACGTGCACAGGAAGTTTTTGACGAAAAGCAAGCACGTGAACTTGAAGAAAAAATGACGAAGAACAATTTTTCTTACAATGACTTTTTGAAAATGCAAAAACAAATGCAGGCATTTGGTTCAATGGGTAATATGCTGGGCATGCTTGGTTTAAATATAGGAAAAGATGACAGAGATAAAATTTCACATGAAGGTGAAAAACAATTTAAGAAAATGGAAGTTTTCATATCAAGCATGACGCCTGAGGAACGTGCAAATCCGGATTTAATCAATACAAGCCGTAAAAAACGTATTGCAAAAGGCTGCGGAATGGATTTAGCGGAAATAAATACGTACATAAAACAGTTTGATGCTATGCGTGCAATGATGAAGGGGATGACCGATATGAAAAGCATGTTCGGGAAAATGGGCGGGATGCCAAACATGAACGCACTCGGCGGGAAAATGGGCAAACATGCCATAAATAAAGCAATGAAAATGATGAGAAGATTTAAGTAAAGAATATTTTTTCTTTTAATCAAAATTTGCTTTAATATAAAAAAGAGGGTTGATGTATGAAAAAATGGTTTATTATTTTAGGAATAATGTTGTTATTCTCTTCCGGAGTTTACAGCGCTGAACTGTCAGACGGAGAAAAGAAGATTGTTTCGAATTATACTCAAAGCATCAATAAATCTTTGCAAAATAACTCTGAACTTTCCGGAACAGTTCAGGTTTATTTTGAGATAAAGCTAAATAATAGTTTAAATTCATATAAGATAATAAGTTATGACAATAAAGAACTTGCAGAGGTGATTGACAGTACATTAAAATCACTTGAAAAATATCCGGAGAATTTTACAAAGCCGAAACTCAGATATATTGCAAATCTTATAGTCCAAAACGGCAGGATTACAACAGATATTGTAAGCAGAAATTATGCAGTACCCGTAAGAAAACAGGGAGATAAAAATTCACAGTATTACAGTAAGCTTATAAAACAAATAAATAAAGAGATAAATCTCTCCCCTCATGAAGATTATATAGGGCTTGGTGATGCAATACTGGAGTTGAATATTTCAAGTATCGGAAAAATTAAGAAAATAAGACTTCTTCAATCATCAGGTGATAAAACTTATGATGACAAAATATGTAACTATTTTCTTGAAAAAACAGTCGAGATGCCTCCGGCAGATGTATTAAAGAACGGTTACTATTCTCTAATTATAGATATAGAGCCTGCATCCGAGGAAGTGCGGGAAGAATATAAAAATTACGTGAAGCAAGTATCTGAAGAAATTGATAAACAAATAGGTTATTTTACGGATAAACCTGTTTATTTTACATTTGACAAGGCAGGCGCCGTGAAAGATGTAAAAATATATAATGACTATGACTTAATTAATTCTCCCATACTTGCATCAGAACTGAAAAAAATCAGAGTAGCTCCATATTCAGGGAACCTAAAAGGCGACACAGTAAATATCTTATTTAAAACTAACACTCCTGTAAGAAACATCGCCAATTACTACCGGAAAAAAATAGATCCTACCTTAATAGAAACAGTTCCGACAATAAATACATTATCGCTGAAACCTCTCAGATGTCTTATTTTGATGAACAAAGACGGACAAGTCGAAGAAGTTACACTAATTAAATCATCAGGCTCCCAGCAGATTGATAATGATACAATTAAGGCCATAAAATATAATTCATATGAGCCATATACCAAAAGCCCGACAGATAAATTCGTATTTGAATTGGAAATTTTTAATTTGAATAAATATCTTAGACAAAATTATGCAAAATACGCAAAAACCGTTTCATCTTATACATTAGGCAGTCTTTCACATGTTGGAATGAAGTATAATAAAACTTCAAAAGTCTATTTTACGATTAAAAAAGACGGGAGAATAAAACAATTCACACTTCTTGATTACAATAACAAAGTAGTTCAGGAAAAAAGTGTTGAAGACAAATTAAAAAGACTTACGTTTCCTGAATTCCCAGCCAACATAGATGCAGAGGAACTTGACATTCTCGTAGACCTCTATGACCCTGAAAATCAGACATTTCTAAATATTCTAATGAATGCAATGTCAATAGGTGCTTCTATTTTATATATGATAGCAATATAGTTTAAAAGGAGTTAAAATGATAAAAAAAATATTATTTATTTTCGGATTATTGTTAATAACATGTAATACAGTACTGTCAGCAGAAGTTGATATTAACGCATTTGTAAATAAATACGGACAGGAAGTCCAAAATATTATAAAAAGCAATCTACATTACACCGGAACAGAAAACGCAACTTCTGCTGTGACATATAAAATCCATCCTGACGGAAGCGTTACTGATATAAAGCTTGAACAGGAGAGCGGAACAGGTTTTGACAAAGCAGTAATAGAAGCTGTACAAAAATCAGCTCCATTCAAACCGTTTCCGAAAGAAATTAATCTCTCGGATATCACAATGACAAGCGGTTTTCAGCATAAAGTGGAGAAGTACAGGTCAGCAAGAATGTCTATAATGCCTGTTGAACCTTCCGCACAAACTCAAGAAGCTTACAAAAAATATATGTCAGAAGTAGGTAAATATATATTTGACCGTATTCCGACAGTTTACAGTTATATTCCTCAGGAGCCCGTTATTAAATGTACAATTTTGAAAGACGGTACAATAACAAACGTCCAAATTGCAGAAACATCAGGCATAGAAGAATATGACAAAAAAATTATAGAAACATATACCGGTATGAAAGTCGCCCCCTTCCCTGATGAATTAAGCATGTATGAAGAATTACCATATAGCGCTAGAGTATACCGTCAGTTGAGATCAAGACCAACCCTCGGAGTGCCTGGAGTGATGTTCAGGTAAAAAGATTTTGATACATTATAATAATGAAAGGAAAACAATGAACAATTTTGATGAACAAATTAAAGATTTAGAATTTGAAAAAGAACAAAATGAAATGTGGCACGAAGACGACGACAAACTCGAAAATGTTGATCAGAATGCCAAAATTCATTATCACCCGGAAACTCCTAACATAGAATCACTTTATCTTGATTATAAAAGCAACGACTTAATTCTTCAGCCGGACTACCAGAGAAGATTTGTCTGGGACAAGAAAAAAGCTAGTAATCTTATTGAATCAATACTGTTAAATATGCCAATTCCTCCCATCTTTATTTCTGAAGAAAACGGAAAAAGAGAGGTTATTGACGGTCAGCAGCGCTTAGCATCCATATTCCATTTTTTGGATAACACATTTATCTCGCAGACAGGTGAACTGACAACCGGCTTTAAACTAAGTAAGTTAAGAGTTCTTGAGAATTTATCAGGGAAAAAATTTGCAGAACTGGATGAAATTATGCAGAAAACAATAAAAAAACGCCCGCTGTCTGTAATTGTTATTGAAGCAAATACTAATAAAGATATAAAATTTGAAATGTTTAACAGACTTAATTCCAATATAACAAAACTTAACAATCAGGAATTAAGAAACTGCTTATACAGAGGAAAGTATAATGAGTTCATAAAAAGGCTGGCTCAAAATGAGACATTTAAAAAACTTGTTAACCGTCCTGACTACGAAAAAAGAATGTTAAATGAAGAATTAATCCTGTTATTTTTTACGTTTCTTGATATGGATTACCACCAGTACCGCGGGAATATGAAACAACTTTTAAACAACAATATGGATAGAAACAGAAATATTACCGATAAGGATTTAAATATAAAAGAAGAAAAATTTAAAAAATCTGCCGATTTGATAAAGACTATGTTTAAAGATGGTGAAGCCTTCAGGGTTTTTGGCTATGATGAGAAATGCGGATGTTACAGATTTGAAAAAACAAAAATTAATCAGGGATTATATTTAATTCTCATGTATTGGTTTACAATGTATGAAAAAAATCAGGTTATGCCTTATCTTGATATTTTAAGAGAAGAATTGCTCAATCTGCAGACACATAATGATGAATTTATTAATTCAATAACAGGAAGTGGTACAAATAATGCTGCAAGCGTGTTAAAAAAGTTTGACATCTGGGGGAACACCATAAAAAATATACTCGGCACTCCGCGCAATGAACCTCGTACATTTTCATATGAATTAAAACAAAAGCTGTTTGAACAAAATCCTACCTGCTCTATTTGTGGAAATAAAATTCACAATATTGATGATTCCGAGGTGGATCATATTGACTGTTTTTCCAAAGGAGGTTTTACAATTCCGGAAAATGCACGTCTGACACATAGACACTGCAACAGAAGTAGAGGCACAAAATTAATTTAAGTATTAATTTGTGTAAAAAGTCACAACTTCATCCTTGAAAAAACGTCATATAAGAGTTATACTACATATGTAGTATATATTTTGTGTAAAAGTTTTGATTTAACTCTTATTGTATTGTTTTAAAAACCAGTATTTTTGCCGTCTAAATGGTGTATTGAATTTCAGGTAAAGTATAATAAAATAGTTTAAGTAATGTAAAACCAAAAATCAAAAATAGGCAAAAACAATTTGTCAGTTGTTTTATAAAAAATGTGTGTAATAAGGGTGTAAGTTTTGAACGAAAATAAGGAAAAAACAGAAAAAAGCGTAAGGGCAAAAAAATCCCCCAAAGTTGACAAACCTGTTTCAAATCCTCTAGCGAAACAGCTAAATTCGCTGCGAAAACCTGATGTAAAAAATACACCTGTCAAAACATATGTTGATAATCTTCAAAAGTTACGGGAAGATACTGCTAATGTAAAAGCTTCAAATCCCATAAAGCCAGAAACTTCAAGTATTGTTGCACGCATAAATAATTTCAATACAAACAAAACCGCAAACAGAATGTATGCAGGCTATATGAATAATACTTATGCAAGTTCGCATAAGGTAATTGATTATTCCGATCTAGTATCCGGTTTTAACAGCCTTCTTTCGGATAAAACAAACATACAGGATTTATTTGCAGATCTGCATGATTTGTTTGCAGAAAAACTGGGATGTATTTATACCGCATTTGGAGTGTTCCATGAAAAATCAAAATGCCTGAATTTGAAACTTTTTAACTCTATGGGTAGTACATATACATCAAAACTTTTTCTTTCAGATACAGAAAATCCTGCAATTGAATGCTTTACCTCACATATCCCTGTCTTCAAAAATGATGATAAGTTTTTGAATATACCATATCTGCAAAATTCTGAATCTCTTATTTTACCTATGATTTCAATAAGTGGATGCAAAGGCATTATGATAATCGGTAAAGATTCTCTGGAAAACCATACAGGACTGTTTTCCTTTATCGCAAATTACTGCGCTTTATTCATGGACAATATTGGACTTCTTGAACAGGCTAATAAATATGCAAATACTGATACTTTAACCGGCTTATACACACACAGAGGTTTTCAGGAAATCCTTTCAGCCGAACTTAAACGTGCAACAGATAATGAAACAAATTTATCTATAATAATGCTTGATGTAAATAATATTTCAAAAATTAACAGAGAACTGGGGCATGCTAAAGGTGATGAAGTAATAAAACTTCTGGCAGAAAAGGTTAAACAAAACATCAGAAGCACTGATAAAGCAGGACGCTATGGAGGTGATGAAATTGCCATAATTCTTCCTGATACAAATACATCTGATGCAAAATATCTCGCGGAATATATTACTTATTGCCTTTCTTGCTGTTTTGTTGATGATGTAGGCCCTGTAAAGGTTTCTGTAGGTATTGCAACATATCCGCAATGCAGCAGAGATCAGGAAAAACTCTTAATCCTTGCAGAACAGGCAATGTATATTTCGCAGGCCAAAGGCTATAAAGAAGGCATGTCTGCTATTATAAGTTCATCAGACTTTAACTTCTGGGATAACGATGCCCTGAATTCTTTTGCTGAGGTTGTAGCAAAACGCCATTCACAACTCGGAATTGATTTTAATGAAGAACTTTTGCATAAATTTAATAATGAACAGATAGTATCCCAAAATCATCTGATGGAACTTGCAAATTCGCTTGCGGGAGCAATTGACGCAAAAGATCCTTATACCAAAGGGCACTCCACTTCTGTTTCCAGATATTCTGAAGCTCTAGCACGGGCTATTAATCTTCCGGAAGACGAAGTTCAAAGGATTAAACTCGGAGCACTTCTTCACGATGTTGGGAAAATCGGCATTCCAGAAAATGTTTTGAAAAAACCCGGCAAACTTGAAGGAGAAGAATGGGAAATTATGAAACAACATCCTGTTATCGGAGCAGAAAAAGTTTTACAGCCAAATGAGGCATTGCGTGATTTAATTCCTATTGTAAAATACCACCATGAACACATTGACGGAAGCGGTTATCCTCAACATCTGAAAGGTGATGAAATTCCGCTTGCAGCACGAATTGTAGCGGTTGCAGACACATATCACGCTTTAATTTCGGATAGACCATACAGAAAAGGAATGAGTGTTGAAAAAGCCTGCGAAATTTTAAAAGAAGGTTCAGGAACACAGTGGGATGCGGATCTGGTTCGTCACTTTATTAGCATTGCCCCGTCTCTTTCAACAAGTATATAATTTTTCTTCCTGCATGCTTGCATAATTTCAAAAATAGTGTATAATTATAAGAATTAAAGGAATTTTGCAAAAGGTTTCTTTAAAGTACCAATTTAAATCAGGAGAAGAAAAATGTACCAAGATGAAAAACTTGTATGTGAAGATTGCGGCGCAGAATTCATCTTCACTGCAGGTGAACAGGAATTTTACGCAGAAAAAGGTTTGGTCAACAAACCTAAAAGATGCCCGGAATGCAGAAAAGCTCGCAGAAAAAACAACAGACGACACAGAAAAATGTATGAAGCCGTCTGCTCAAAATGCGGTGCTCAAACACAGGTTCCGTTTAAACCTATTGCGGGAAAAGAAGTCTATTGCAAAGATTGCTTTGTTAAAGAACAGGAAAACGCTGAACAAACTGTACAATAGAACAATTGAATAGAAAATTTTTATAAACAAAAAACCATTTTTGTATGTTATGTCATCCTTAACTTGTTTCAGGATCTGACAGAAATTATGAAATTAATTCAGAATGACAAAAATGGTTTTTATTTATATTCACAAACAGACCGGAAATTATCCGGTCTGTCAACTGTTTATACGCCTATGCAGCTGTTTAAATATTCTATTGTGCTTATTTTTTCGTCGTACAAATACTTGATAAAATTCAAATATGCCGCGTTGTATGAAGTTATTACCAAATTTATTTCAAATCCGTCGGTACAGAAAGGTTCGTAATCATATACAACATAGCTGTTATATTTACTTTTCCATTCCTTTCTTTCGATGCGGCTGTTGTTTTCTTCTACAATATCTTCAAGCCACGCAAGAATGTCTTTATTCACATTTTTCATTTCCAAGCGATTGTACTTGCTGCAATCATGACAATCATTTCCCATTAACATGTTAAATTACTCCACAAATATGTTATAGTTAGATTGTAAATCTTTTTTTATTTTAAATAATCCCCTTTAGGTATAAGCATAATATAGTGAAATATGGCAATTTATTATTTTTATGATAAAATAAAGTTGTAATTAGGGATTGTTTATGGTTAAGATAGTTGATTTTATAAAAAAACATAGTGATTTATTCACGCTTTTTTTGCTTTTAATTTTATGTTACTTTATTTTCTTTTTTAATATAGGAAATTACGCGTTAATGGATGTAGATGAAACGCGTTACGTTTCAATGGCTCGTGATATGTTTCACAGCAAGGACTTTTTGACTCTTTATTTGAATGGCGAATATTTCTTTGAAAAGCCACCTCTTTACTTTTGGGGAGAATGTCTGTCCTTTGCTGTTTTTGGGAAAGTAAACGAGTTTACGGCAAGGTTTCCCGTTGCGTTATACGGGATGCTCTCTGTTATAATGGTTTATTTTACCGGTAAAAAAATTGTTTCAGGCAGATTTGGATTTATATCTGCCCTAATCCTTGCTACAACACTTGAATTTGTAATGCTTGCAAAATTTGCTATTCTTGATATTGTTGTCACTTCATGTGTTGGATTTTCTGTAATGTTCGGTTTTTTGACACAGTTTGTTAAAGATAAAAACAAAAAATATATGTGGTGGCTTTTCTATATATTTTCTGGTCTTGCAGTTATGGCAAAGGGAATTCCGGGATTTGTAGTGCCATTTGCTGTTATGTTTTTTGTAACACTCGTAAACAAAACTTTTAAGCAAGTTTTTAAACCTCAATATATGCTTCCTGGTTTTTTGCTGTTTTTCCTTATTGTTTTGCCTTGGCACATTATTATGTTCAAGATACATGATCCTTTATTTTTCAACGAATATATTATGAAACATCACATAAATCGATTTTTCTCATCCAGTCAAATTGACAGGGAACAACCGTTTTATTTCTATTTTATTACCGTATTATGGGGACTTATACCGTGGGTATTTTCGGCAATTACTGTTAGTATTACAAAATTGAAGTCTTCTTTTGATGCGTTTTCGATTGAAAATTTATCACAAAGACACAAATTTTTATTGTTTAATGCAATCGGTTTTGCAGTAACTATGTTATTCTTTTCAGTATCAAAAACAAAATTAATAACCTATATTTTGCCTGTCTATTTCTTTACATCATTTGGGTTAGCGGCTTTATGGGAAGGCTACATGTTTAACGACAGGTACAAAAAATCTGTAAACTTATCGGTTTATATCTTAGGTGGAATATGTATATTTGCCGCGATCATCGCTTGTTTTTCAAAATATTTTTTGCCGGTACAAATGTATCAGGATTTTTTAATTATACAATGGTTCTGCATAATTATGGTAAGTATTTTCGGAATTTCAAGCATAATATGCGCTCTGAAGAATTGGCCCAAAGGTGTTTTTGCATGCTACGTACTTCTTATTACAATAACTTCGGCATTCGGAACAAAATTGTTTTATAACATGGATTACGAATTTGGGCAAAATGATTTGATGGAATTTGCGAAATACGCACGGGACAATAAAAAAAAGATAGTTGTTCTAAATGATGAACGTAAATATTCTGTCTTATATTATTACGGAAGCAATGTTTATTTTATATCACAGTCCGATAAAAAAGAAATGGCAAAACTCGGTCATATTCTTGATGACAGGGATGTTGTGGTTGTAGTACGGGAAAGACAGATGCCGCAGGTAGACAAAACGCTTGATTTTGATATAATACTGGACGGAAGGAAATATTCTCTCGTAAAGGTTCATTAATGCTTCAAAGATATGAAAAATTTTTGGAAAAACTGGATAAAAGACTTGAAAAATATTTTGAGGAACAGTGCGAATTTATAAAATGCAAATCTGGCTGCAGTGCCTGTTGCGAAGTTGGAGAATACCCGTTTTCAAGGCTTGAGATTGAATATTTGATGTCAGGTTTTGTAAATCTTCCATTTGGAATTAAGCATAAAATTAAAGAAGACATAAAACATCTAAAACAGGAAAATCCGAAATTATACAGATGTCCGTTTCTGATTAATAATATGTGCTGTTTATATAAATACAGAGGAATAGTATGCCGTACGCACGGGCTAGCGTGGTATGATGAATCTGAAAACAGGATAAGGCTTCCTTATTGTGTAAATATAGGTTTGAATTACAGCAAGGTCTTTGACCGAGAAACAGGAGAGGTATTTTTACAAAATCCTATAAGGGAGCGTTTAAGAATTGACAGTATATTGAAAAGTCCTCAAGCCAAGTCATACCAGATAGAATGCGGAGAAATCAGACCTTTGATACGGTGGTTTTAATATAGGTTTTTTATAATATCTTTAAGATTTGTTTTTACGTACCGGGTCAGTTTAACCATATTATTAAACAGTCTGTCAGAAACTATATGTTCCATTTTACAGGCGGTTTCAAGAGCTTCATTTTTTTCTATGCCCAACACTTCAATAAAAAATTCCGACAATTTTTCATGTTTTAACAGAATGTTTCCTGCAATTTTTTCACCTTCAACAGTTAAAGTAATTGGAGAATAGGGAACATAATTAATAAGCTTTTTATCTGCAAGAACATTCAGAGCTCCTGTGACAGAAGCCTTTTTAACATTTAAAGCATCAGCAATCGCAGTAACTTTTGCATGACCATTTTTTAAGACCTGATTATAAATTTCTTCAATATAGTCTTCAAGACTTACTGAAAGTTTTTCCATTTACATACTCCTGATAATTTTAATTATATCACAGGGGTGGTCAATAATAAAGTCAGCACCTTCAAGATTTTTTCTATCCCTAAAGCCCCAGGTTACGCCGATACATGGAAGCCCTGCATTTTTTGCTGTTTCAATATCGACATCTGAATCACCGGCATAAACTGTAGAATTTTTATCAGCACCTAATTCTTTCATTACCTTAAACACTCCGTCAGGTGCAGGTTTTTTCGGAACATCATCAGCCTGACCAATTGCAGCATCTATTAATTCGCCAAAATATTTTTTACACAATTCTTTAACTGCAGAGTCGAATTTATTAGACACCACGCCAATTTTTAACCCTTCAGCTTTTATATCTGACAGTATCTTTAAGATACCATTATACGGAACTGTGTGATTACACATATTTTCTGAATAATTTTCTTTGAATATACACAGACACTTGTCTACATTATCACAATTTTCTGGAACTGCACGCTCAATAAGCTTTCTCACACCATTTCCTACAAAACATCTAATCTCTTCTAATGAACGTTTCGGATAGCCAAATTCAGAAAGTGCAAAGTTTGTAGCTTCTTTTAAATCTTCAAGAGTATTCAGTAAAGTTCCGTCTAAATCAAAAATAATTGTCTTTATCATATGCTGATTTTATCACAGAAAAATTACACAGCACATAATTATTCTGGCATATTGCAAGAGCTGAATTTTCTAAAAATATTACTCTTTGACATTTTTTGTAATTATCAGATTGAGACATTGCAAGTGGCCTCTGATTTCTGTAATGCATTCATAATTCATTTCATAAAGGTTATCAACAGCTTGTTTAATGAAATCAAGACTTTGCAAAAGTTCTTTTATTAGTTCTTTATCGTCCATAATTGTTCTTTCAACTTTACAAATAAATCAAATTTATTGTATGATAATACAATTTTATTTGCCTGTCAAATAATTTAATCTATTTTTATGAATTTTCAACAGTTTAGAAAACGCATTGGCTTAAAAATTAAATATTATAGAAATTTGAGAGATTACACGCAAGCTTATCTTGGCGAACTTGTAAAATGCGATGAGAGTTATATAAGCCAAATAGAGAACGGACATAAAAATATCAGTTTAAAAATGGTTCACAAAATATCAGAGGCTTTAAATGTAAGCGCGGCAAAATTTTTTGATGTAGAAGATTGATGCATAGAGGGGGGTGGCTTATATACCAGTTTATACTAAATATGGGGCAATGCTGTCATGCTGAATGTCAGTTTAAACTCCGTGTTTAAACATAACATTTGATATAATTCAGCCGTATAAAATAACTAAAGCAATCTGGCGGGAACACTTCATTTATCATAACCTGAGAATTTATAAAATCATATAGAGTTCCTTTTTCGATTTTTTTTTATTTACATTTTCTTTTGCCATTCCATGAGAGATCTTTGCATTTTAGATAATTCATATTTTCATTCACTATTACCCAGGCAGAACAGCCGCAACCGGTGGTGTAACAGGTGGGAAAAGACCATGTTGTTTCATACATTGTTCCTACAGGCATAATATTTTTGTTTGTCAGATAAAACATAAAAAAATCTTTTCCATAAGTAATGCCGGATATAAGGGAAAAAGGCGTATAAGCAGGTTGTAAGTTACTCTCTATCTAACTATTTATCGGTGCGAGAGGATGCTTAACTATTTCCCCTCCCTGACTAGGAAGGGGAGGGTATTGATTGCTACCCATCCAAACCTTCCCTAATCAGGGAAGGTTTAATTTACACTATTTTAACAAAGAAACTGATGAGTTGTGAGATTCCAAATATAATGAAATGTAAAAATGAATTTAAAATATTATATAATTTCTCAAAATCTCATCCTGAAAGGATTTTGGGAGTTTGTCAAATTCGTGAATATCAACAATAAACGGAATATTGCTTTCAGACAACAAATTTTTAAGTTCAGAAAGATTTGCATTTTCGCGGTGGAAATCTTTAACAACTAAGTCTAAATCACTTCCTTCATGGGCATCACCTGTCAGCCTACTTCCGTAAGCCCAGATTTCCGCATCAGGACAGTATGATGTCAAGATATCTTTTAACATTTTAAGATGTTCGGGTTTTATGAAAAGCCTACTCATTTTCAATAACTTCCTTCAAATGATTAACATCTTTCAAAAAATCGTCAATCAAATACAAAGTTTCCTCAGCAAAGGCTTTTCCGTAATCGTGAGCCGTATTATTTCTGTTATCTCTGTATTTGAACCAGCGATTCACTTCATTTTCGGTTAATAATGAATGTTTCAAAGCTTCTCTGAATAAATCTTTGAAAGTTAACAAATCTACAGCTTTTTTACTAGCAAAATAGGGAGTCAGTTTTTTTCTTAAAAGTTTTCCGCTTTGTTCAAGCGTCATTTCAAAACTTTTTACAAGAGAATTCCTGTACATTTCATAGTCAATGGAACCTTCTTCTGCCGACTTTATGCAGGAATAAGATTTTTCCAGTGTTGCTATACATCTTTCAAGATATTCGGTGTTAAGCATATAATCCCTCCGCCACTTTGTGGTTCTCCTCCACAAGGGAGGCAGACTTGTTATATTTTTGCAAGCTGTAAGTAATAATCATTTGCTCTTTCAAACTTGTGAGCCGCATTGAACAATCTGCTTTCCTGTAATTGCGGAGCAAGGATTTGCAAGCCTATCGGCATACCGTCTTTGTCAAATCCGGCAGGCACACTCAATCCCGGAATTCCGGCAAGGTTAGCGGAAATCGTTGCAATATCTGTCAAATACATAGCCAGCGGGTCTGATGCTTTTGCACCGAGATCAAATGCTGTATTCGGGCATGTCGGCGAAATCAGAATATCAACTTTTTTGAATGCTTCTTCAAAATCCTGAGTTACCAGTGCTCTCATCTGCTGTGCTTTTTTGTAATAAGCATCGTAATATCCTGATGATAAAGCGTAAGTTCCGAGCATTATACGGCGTTTAACTTCGGGGCCGAAGCCTTCTGCTCTGGTTTTTGTATACATTTCAAGAAGATTTTTTGCATCAGGTGTTCTGTAACCGTATTTTACACCGTCAAATCTTGCTAAGTTTGATGAGCACTCGGCTGTTGCAAGAATGTAATAAATTCCGATTGAATATTTCAATTTCGGCAGAGAAATCTCAACAATTTCACAGCCTAATTTTTTATAATCTTCAATTGCTTTTTCAATGGCTTTTTGAACATCTTCTGACAAACCTTCAGACATAAGTTCTTTTATAACACCGACTTTCAACCCCTTAATATCATCGTTAAGATGTGCGGAGTAATGTTCTACGGGCAGATTTAAAGATGTACTGTCTTTCGGATCATGACCTGAAATTACTTCAAGTAAGTTTGCTGCATCTTCGACAGTTCTTGCAAAAGGGCCTATTTGGTCTAAAGATGACGCAAATGCAATTAAACCGTATCTTGAAACACGTCCGTAAGTCGGTTTCATTCCGACAATACCGCAGAAAGATGCCGGTAATCTGATTGAACCGCCTGTATCAGAACCTAATGCCAGTGTTGCTTCACAGGCTGCAACTGAGGCTGCCGATCCGCCTGATGAGCCGCCGGGAACTTTGTTCAAATCCCACGGGTTATGAACTTTTTTGAATGCCGAGTTTTCGTTTGACGATCCCATTGCGAATTCATCCAAATTAGCTTTTCCGACAATCGGAACTAAATTATTTAAGAGCTTTTCACTTATTGTAGCGTTAAACGGAGAAACAAAGTTTTCCAAAATTTTTGAAGAAGCAGTTGTTTTTGAACCCTTCAAATTCATGTTGTCTTTAAGTGCCAGCGGAACACCTGCCAGAAGCGGTAATTCTTCCCCTTTAGCTATTTTTTCATCGACTTTTTTAGCTGTATTGAGTGCAATTTCTTTTGTTAAAGAATTAAATGCGCCTAATTTGCCGTCAATTTCTTCAATTCTTTCAAATGCTGCATTTGTTAATTCTACGGCTGAAATTTCTTTATTTTTTAAAGCTTTGCTTTGTTCTGCTGCTGATTTTTTTAAAAGCTCGTTCATAATATCTCCTTAAAGCTATTCATTGTTATGAGATTCTTCGTCTTTATCGTCATTCTGAGGCTTTAGCCGAAGAATCCCAAAATCGGCTCAGAATGACAATAGACTTACAAAAAAATTTTATGACAAAAATAACAGTTTCGCAAGCGGTTTTGCAACACTTGACAAATTGTAAAAAATCGTAAATAATATATGTGTAGGGTGAGTCCTTAACAAATTAAGCTAGGTGTTAAGAGCTTCTACGCACCCTATGATTTGAGCAATTTTAGTGCTACTAACAGTATGTCAAATGCTATTAGTAGCATTATTATTTTGTCAATCATAGCAACTACCTCCTTCCTGTCCAATTTCTACGTAAATTGTGTGGACAGGGGTAAGTATGTGCACCCTACAAAATAAGCATAATATAAATTTAATTTTAACGCAATATTATTAAAATTTATAATTTCTGCATTTTCTTGTTAATCTGTGAATGAATTCTGTTTGCGTGGTAAAGATAATTGGTAAGTTTTTCGTAGTTTGCTTTTGTTTCACCGTAAGGAACTTTCATTGCTATGAGTTCATCAACGTTTTCATTTATACTTTCCAGTGTTTCAAGTGAGTCGCTCAAATCAAGTATTGATTTAACTTTTTTAGACATTCTTGCAATAATCTGTCTAGATACAAAACGCGCAAGACGATGAATCGGAGATAATTTCGGTTTTTGTTTTTTAGGACTTATGACATCTGTGAATTTTTCTGTTATATTGCGTTTTGAATATTCTTCTTTAAGTTGAACAAGTTCGTTTTCAATCTGTTTTGCCTGAATTTTTAAATCCATAACATCAAGCAGCTTGCCTAAAAGTTCTGCTCCTTTTATTTTATTGTTTAAGGCTTCCAGAGTCTCTTCTTTTTCAGCAATAAGATATTCCAGTTTGAGGTTTTTATCATCCAAATCTTTAAAGGAATTATCATTTATAATATTCAGATCATAATCATTAATTCTTTTGCAATTATTGTTCATTTCTTTCTACCTAAAAACGTGTAAATGAAATTTTTTGTCAGCTTGGGAATAGTGGAGCGGCTGCGCTCATTCTTTAGCCATGTCTCAAAGGTTTATACAAAACCATGTGGACGGGTGGAGCGGCTACGCTCCTATTCAATTGTGTAAACTTTTTTGTAATAAAGCATTGTTCCGATAATTGTTAAAACAATATTCGGCATCCACGCTGCTAAAAATGGCTGTAATGTTCCTGCTTCCCCAAATGATATTGACAAAGCTCTTATAAGGTAATACGCAAAAATAATTAAAATACTGAACAGAAATCCCCTGTTATAACGTACCCTTGGCGGCGTTATTGCAAGCGGAACACCTATTAGAACAAGAGCTATTGTTGTTAAAGGCAAGGCAAGTTTGTCGTATAGTTCAATGTGGAAAATATTTAACTGTTTATCATCTATATGATTATGTCTTATATAGTCAATAAGCTGGGTAAAGTTCATTTCTTTAGCAACATTTTTATTAAGCTCTTTGGACATATCAAGTCCAAATTTTACAACTGAATTGTCAAACAATGTAGTATTCAAAATTTTTCCATTATCATCAACCGTATAAACAGCACCTTTCTCAAATTCCCAGCCTTCAGGCGACGTTTTCCCTTCGTTGGCTTGTAAAACCTGAATAGTTCCTTGTTTTGCCGTATCAAGAACGGTTATATTATGTAAAATTTTATTTTCGCAATATCCTACATAAAAAAGTCTTTTAATACTTCCGCCCTCATTAAGTTCTTTGAAAACAAAGTTTTGCTTGCCTTCCGGAATATTTTTCTGCCCCAGTGACCAAAGGGCCAAATCTTTAGATTGTTTAGTCATAACAGGGACAATTGTTTCATTTATTAAAAAACTGCAAATTGACATAACGAGTGCAAAAATAAATATGGGCTTTGCGATTCGATTCAATCCTATTCCGCAGGCTCTCATAACAGTGATTTCTGATTTTAAGCTCAAGCCGTTTAATGTCATTACAGTTGCAAGCAGAACACCCATAGGTATTGTCATTACTATTACCTGCGGAAGATTTAGAATAATCATCATTAAAGCAACTTTAAACGGGATCCCGAATAGTGAAATTTGTTTGATAAGAGTGATGAAGGTGTCAGAAGCAAAGATTATTGATGTGAATACGCATACACCCATAATAAACATCTCAATTATCTGTTTTAGAATATATTTGTCAAGGAGTGTTATTTTCCCTGAAAAATCTTTTTTCTTTACTTTAGTTTCCATATTAAAATGATAATTGAAACAAATTTATTAATCAAATATTGTAAAAGCATAAGATATACTGACAGAAATTTCGCACTCATCAATATCAACAACAGCCCAGCGTATAATATCGCTGTATATGCGCTTTAATTCAGTTTCAATATACAAATTATCAAAATTATCTGTTTTTTTTATTTGCACAATTTCTGATTTAATCATAAAACAATTATAGCAGTAACTTGACAAATATCAAATAATATTAAATAATAATAGAAAAACAGGAGGATGAAAATGATGAATAGAAAAGCTTTAACCCCCC
This sequence comes from Candidatus Gastranaerophilales bacterium, assembly GCA_944326015.1. Classification (GTDB taxonomy): domain Bacteria; phylum Cyanobacteriota; class Vampirovibrionia; order Gastranaerophilales; family Gastranaerophilaceae; genus Stercorousia. Next base: position 12,762 of record CALVCJ010000007.1, on the reverse strand, counting down.
CCCCGGAGATAAGGATGCAAGGGAAAATTTATTTAATACAACCTGTAATGCAGATAATACCACGTGGCATGGATGCTTTGGAAAATTGCTAAATGACAACTGGGAAATGAATTACTAATAAATAAAGCCCGATTAATAATCGGGCTTTATGTTTAAAATTCTATCAAGACTTTTAGAGTTTCCTTTTCCTTATTTTTTTCAAAAGCCTCAATCGCATCATCTGCCTTGTATTTTGCGGAAATAAGAGGTGAAAAATCTATTTTCTCTGATTTTAAAAGTCTTAATGCAGGTCCGAACTGTCCGCAGCGTGAGCCGAGTACCGTAATTTCATCAATTACAATCGGTGCAAGATTAAATTCTTTTGAGGCTGCAACGGTGCTTTTTAAAACAAGCACTCCGCACGGTTTAGTTAGTGCAAGCGATGTTTCAAAACCTGAAACAGAGCCTGTTGCTTCTACAACAACATCATAGATTTTTTCAACTTTTAAATCGTTGAGAAGTTTTGTTTTAACCCTTTGAGCTTTAGCAATATCAAGTTTATTTTGATGTTTGCCGACTAAAGTTACATCAAAATTTTGAGCATTTAAGGTTAATGCAGTAATTAAGCCCAATTTCCCATCGCCTAGAACAATAACTTTTTCGAACGGTTTAATATGTAATTGTTCTGTAATTTCACAAGCTGCAGCAAGCGGCTCTACAAAAACTGCCTGCTCATCAGGTACGTTATCGGGAACTTCAAAAAGTGTCTCAAGAGGCATTGTAAAATATTCTGCAAATACCCCGTCTTTGCGCCAAATTCCTAAAGTGTGCCTGTCAGGGCAGTGACGGTATAATTTTTCTGCACAATATGGGCAATCAGGTTTTTTGCACCCGTAGCTGATTTCTGCTACAACACGTTTGCCGAGAAGTGATTGGTCATCATCGTTAATTTCTTCAACAACTCCGACAACTTCGTGCCCCAGAATTCCTTTGTAACCCATATAGCCCTTTGTGATTTCGTAATCAGTATTGCAAATTCCGGCTAAAGTGACACGTACAAGTGCTTCTCCCTTTTGCGGAACAGGCTTTTTATAATCATTTACTAATTTTAATCCTTCATCAAATACAACAGCTTTCATTTTTGTTTCCTTTTTGCATAAATTCTTTCTTTTGGAAGATATTATACTACAAATTCTTTTTTAATACAGCAATTTTTTTTATGTTTACTTTTTACAAAAATATGATTAATGATACAATTGCATTTACATCAAATATACGTTTTGTAGACAGAGCAACTTATGCAAAACTTAATAAAATAAATAAAATAGGTTTCTGGCATAATACCCCGAATATATTAAAAGCGGACGAATTTTCTTCAGAGGGGATAAAAACCTGTATTGGCGGTGGTTTTATTAATCCGTTTAAAGAAGCTGAAGGATTCCATTTCTGGGATGATCTGACAAATAAAAGAAGATTTCCGGATTTGATAAATTCCTTGTTCAGATTTGTGAAAAATCCGCAAAGAGCATTATTAATAGGCAGTAAAAAGCTTGATGGGGCTTTTTATTCTGTAGAACAGTTTGAAAGATTTAAAAAAGTTTTATATGAACGAATTAAAAACGTTACAATATTTGAACGGCATCGTTATGCTAATTCTCAGAGCCACTATCACTATTCATTAGGCAGCGATACGTGGTCAATATTTTCGGAGTACAGAAAAACTGATGACGGATGCTACATTCAGGTAAAAGATTTAAAAACTCTAAGGGAGTGTTTTGTTAATATAAAGATAGCTAATGGGGATCGCTTATTTATCGGAAATAAAGAAATTGTAAAAAATTGTGCACCGGATTTGTTTATTTAATTATTTTTGTGTTAATGTGAATATACGTGTGTGATTGTCAATTGATAATTACAAGGGGCGTTAGCGCAGTTGGTAGCGCACGACACTGGCAGTGTCGGGGTCAGGGGTTCGAATCCCCTACGCTCCACCATTATAAAATCAAAAGATTTTAATAAAACATGAGAAAATTTTTGCATGTTACATATTTTTTACTAAACTGTCAAGGTGTTTGTAACAAATTTTTACAAAATATCTTTACTTTTTCCATGGAATATGTCATAATATAAATAGCTCATCTACCAAGTTGTAGAAAGAGGTATTAGTCCGCTACTATGTAGTGGACTTTTTCAGTACGTGACGTTTATACATTTGTTCAAATTTCTTCTCGTAAGTTTGATCATCAATATAAAATGCTGTTTTTAAATAACATTTTTTAGATTTATTTTCAATAAAAATAACAATAAATTTATGTGTTTTTAACCAAAAATAATGTTCAATTCCTTTTCTTGTCGGATGATTAAAATATAAAACTCCATTTTTGTAATTATCAATGATTGGTTTTATCCAATGAACTCTTTTTGCACGTTCAAGTTTAAATTTGCCTGGTGTTCTATATGTATTTATTTTACCAGTAATTATATGATTAAAAATATCAAATTTGTTTTGAAAAGGACAGTTATCACAGTTATATTCAATACTTTCGCAATTATCTTCGGGATTACAATTTAATAATTTGGTTGCAATATTTATGTTCTTTCCTTCAAACACAACTCTTTTAATAAAAAAATCTGTTGTAAAAATATTATAAATATCATCAATAAAACTTTGTATGTCTGAATAATTATTTTGATTAATTACTTCTGGAAGCCAGTTATACATTATAAATCCTCCCTAGACTTCCATTTGAGTATATTAAATTTCTCTCTAATATATGGAGTTGTTTCATCTAATAAATACCCCTTGGACTCAATAATATTGATTATTTCTAATTTTGTACAATTATCTTTGAGATTACGATTTTTATATGCTATTGCTCCAAGAAATATATCAGCCATTTGGACAAGTTCAACATCTTTAGATTTTACTTCTTGAATTTTTATATCACTACCACGTAGACATTTTTTTAATTTTTCAATTTTTTTTGAACCATTTGTATCTTTTTCATCAATATAAATATTCCAAAAATAAAAAGGGACAAATAATTTTTTTAACATATCATAATATATTTTATAATAAAACTCATCATGTGTTTGTTCATATTCCTCATGATTAAGTTTTTGTTTGTCAGGAACTAAAACAGCTCTAAAGGCCAGATTTTGATTTTCAAAAAAGAAATTAGTTAAAGCAATATAAAAATCTTTTCTAGATTTAGAAACTTTTGTCCATTTAATTTCAGTTGTAGACTTTATATTGTATTTTTCTTTTAAATTTCTAATTTTTTTAAAAATTTCTTTTTTGTATTTATTTGGGCAGATTATTCCACCAATTACCATAACTTTGTTGTTATCATTCAATAAATGACAACTTTCATCACAATAGATATTTATTTCGTTTGACTCCATGAATTTAACCTTTCGAATTTAGGTTATTATAGCACATAAAACGTTTCATGTCTTGTTGATTAACACTTAATTTGGCGAATATCAAACTGAAGAGACTATTTACATAATTTGTGAAAGGAGAAAAATATGAATGATAAAAAGTTAACTTATTGAGTTCGAATAGCGATGCAAATAATCCAATTTTATTCAGATTAATCTTTTAAAACAGGCTGAGCTGTTCTGAATTATCTTTTTCTTTGTATTCTTTATTAAACTTACTTAATTTCAGCAAATCATCCTGAATTTTTGCTAAAAAGGGAGAAATTGGAAGGTTTTTAACTGTTCCGAGCCAGAATCTTTTTTCTGCGTGTGATAAAAAGAGACGTTCTTTCGCTCTTGTCATGCCGACATATAAAAGTCTGCGCTCTTCCTCGATTTCTTTATCTTCTTCAGCGCGGTAGAGGGGAAGTATACCGTCTTCAAGCCCTGCTATAAACACGCATTTAAATTCCAAACCTTTTGATGCATGAAGTGTCATAAGAGTAATTCTGTCGGCGCGTTTGTCAAGTGCATCAGCTTCTGTTAGAAGCGAAACCTGATGAATAAATTCATTTTTGTCTTTTGAATTTTCTGCAATCTTCAGCAAATATTGAATTATATAATCATCAATTTCAAAATTTCCATTTTCAATTTGTTCATAAACAGACGATTCATCATTAAGTCTGTTTAAAAGTTCCATAACAGGTTTTAGTTCACACAGAAGATCATTTGAAAGTTTAACAAACGGCATGCCCGTTCTTTTTAGCGCCTCAATAATTGGCGGAAGCTGGGAAGATGTACGGTAGAGGATTGCAAAATCCGAGAAAGAATAATCTGTATCTCCTCCTTCGGTCCTTTGAGAATCTATGGAAAAAAAGCTGTGTCCGCCGATTAAATTTTCAATTGTACTTGCAATAAATTCGGCTTCTGCTTTATCTGTCGGAGCTTTATTGATTGTAATTTTCTCATGAGGTCTGTCAAATACCGATACTATATTAAAGCAGTTAATCATCTGATTTGACGCGTCAACTATGCTGTTTGTTGAGCGGTAATTATTCTTGAGGTTAATAGTTTGTGTATTTGGATAATCATCTGTGAAATTATTAAAGAATTTTGCATCACCGCCTCTAAAGCCGTAAATTGCCTGATTAGGGTCGCCTATAACAAATATACTGCCATTTTCGGGGACAAGAAGGCGGATTAATTTATACTGACTTTCGTCAATATCCTGATACTCATCAACAGATATGTATTTAAAGCGTTCGCGGTAATTTTTAAGTAAATCTTCATTTTCTTCAAGCAATTTTACTGTCAGGGTGATTAAATCGTCAAAGCTGAGAGCGTTTTCAAGGAGTTTTTCATCTTTACACAGAGCTTTTTCCTGTTCGGACATTACGGTAAAATCTTTATCCAGTCCTGCTGTTTCGTAATTTTCTTTCAGAATTGAAAAACAGAGCGAGTGGAATGTGTGAATATTCAGCTTTTCTGCTCCCGAAGTCAAAAGTTTGTTAAGTCTTTCGCGCATTTCCTGTGCGGCTCTGCGGGTAAAAGTTATTGCAAGGCAGTTTTCTGGGTTGATATTTTGTTCATTAATAAGGTATGCGATGCGCCTTGTTAAAACCGTTGTTTTGCCGGACCCGGGGCCTGCAATAATTAAAAGCTGATTATTTTCGTTTTGTACGGCATTTTGTTGATATTCATCAAGACCAGATTTGCGTGGCTCAAGTATATCCGCTTGTTCTTTTTGTCCGCTTGTTTGAATAGGCGCAAAAACCTGTTGTTTTACGGATGTTTCTTTCGGCAAATCAATTGCAAGTTTAAGATTTACGGAATTTTTTTTTACAAGTTCATTTTCTTCAAATAGTCTTATTATGCCGTATTCACCGTCAAAACCTGCATGTTTTATAACTTTTCCCTGTCTCAAGCGTGAAACGGCTTCTCCTAATAGTGTTGAGGTTTTAGAAATTTCATCGATAGGCACATCTTGAAGTATTGCAAGTTCGGAACCGAAAGTGTTTATTAATCTTTCATATTCATATGTAACCGATTTGCTTGATGTCCCGACTCTTTTAATTTCAGCAATCATTTCCTGTAAAGGCACGAGACTGAAAACTTTTCCGGCAGTTGCAGGCGGTGTGATAATTTTTTGTCTGTCAGAAAGTTCATTTACACGGTACAAAACCCCTATTGTCATAGGTTTTCCGCAGACAGGACAAATCCCGTTGTGTTTTTTTGTTTCTGCCGGTGTCATACAAACATTGCATTTTCTGTGTCCGTCTTCATGGTATTTGCCTTCTTCTGGGAAAAATTCGACCGTACCGGTATATCCTTTGCCCGTTTTCAATGCATTCATTATTGAATAATAATTCGGCTCAATATCAAACACTGTTGCTTCTCTTGCAAGTTTTGATGCAGAATGTGCATCCGAATTTGAAACTAGCCTGAATTTATCGAGTTTTGAAACATGCCAGTTCATTTCAGGATCGGATGAAAGACCTGTTTCAACTGCAAATATATGTTCGGATAAATCCCCGTAACAGTCTTCTATTGAGTCAAAACCTGATTTTGACCCGAGTACGGAAAACCACGGAGTCCAGATGTGTGCGGGGATTATAAATGAATTTTCGCCGGATTCAAGAACTGTTTCAAGCAAATTACGGGAATCCAGCCCTAAAATCGGTCTGCCGTCTGATTTAATATTGCCGATTGCATCGAGTTTGTTTCTAAAAATTTCAGCCGACTGCAAATCAGGAACAAATACTACGTGATGAACTTTTCTGGTTTTGTCCCACTTTTTATAAATAGTTGAAATTTCAACAGTAAGAATAAATTTTACATTAGCACCGATTTCGCGTTCTATTTCAGGCTTCAGCATAAATGTTCCGTCATCGGACGGCACAAGTTTTTCTTTAATCTCCGCAAACCACGCTGGATGTGTAAAATCGCCTGTTCCGATAAGGCTTAACCCTTTTTTCTTTGCCCATATTGCAAGTTCTTCAAGGTTCAAACTCCTGCTTGTTGCTCTTGAATACTTTGAATGAATATGCAAATCAGTATAAAAAAGCATTTTTTTAACTCCTCTTCTGGATTATACCAAAAACATACAAACTGTTTACAACAAACAAAAAATATGATACAATTTACTCAAAAAGGCTGGTTATTATGTACATAAATAATGTTTCCGGTAAAACATCATTGCGTATGATTATGAGTTTTGCTGTACTATCTTTGGTTATTACGGCAGCATTTATTGTTTTTTATCTTACAATGACAGCCGGAGTTGATTATTCAGTTTCAGGTTTTTTCAGCTGGTTTGTTAATGCTTATAAAGCTTTGCTCTCCGAAAACCCTGAAGATCCCTGGGTAGCCTGGACGCTTTTTATAATTTTACCTTGTATATTTTATATAGGATTGATATGGTCAATAGTATCAAGACATATTGCACTGCGGGAGCAGGCCTCTGTTTTGAACCTTAAATCGGTTGCTTTTCTACCCGATCGTGTAAAGTTTAATTTTAACCGCCCTCAATACAATTTTATATGCGGTTATGGTGATATCAGCAATCTAGAAATGGTTTTAAATACCACTATAACCCGTAATAAGTACGGGACATATATCGTTTTGAATGAGATAAAACTTATTTTTACCGTATTAAACGGCAAAACTTTTTCCCTATGTAATACCCCTTTGAATGCAATGAATTTTATATATAAAATAATTAACTATAGTAGAAATATTAATAATTTTTCATACAGATTCAGTGGCGCCGGTGTTCAGGCTGATATAAAGGAAAAAATTGAAGATTACCTCAATAAAGGAATAAAACCCGTGCTTACTTCAGTCGGGGAAGCAAATTTTAAAGTAATGTCAATTGTATTTTTTATTATCAGCATAATATTTTTGATAGGCTTAAAAGATATATTTAATGATAGCGTTCTGCGCGGCTCATGGTTTATATTTGTACCTGTCGGAATGTTTTTGACAATTTCTTTTATATTCGACATAATTCTTGTAATTGACAAAATCAAAGAAAAAAGCTTCAGAGGTTACAATGGATGACAAAGAACTTGAAAGACTTATAGAGAATATTGAAAATATTGTTCCGGCACTTACAACAGATTCAACAGATGAAGAAAAACAAAACGTCCTGTCGCAGATAAATACCGCACTTCAATATGCGCCCCAAAATGCCGATATTTTGACATGGAAAGCCTTTTACTACGAAGCTGTCGGTGATTATGACAATGCAATTCAAATTTTTGAAGAAGTTTTAAAAATTAAACCGGATGATGAAATTATACGAAATTCAATCAAGCACTTGCATGAATATAAAAACATGGTAAATGAATACAATGTAACAAATAATAATGGCAATTCGTCTGATATATATAATTCACCTTCTCTACTTGAACGTTTACCGCTGCCTTTACTTATTACTGCAAAAATCATAATTCTTGCGGTTGTGCTTTATTATTGCTGTCCTGCTATGATTTTTTCATTTAACGATATGCGGCTTTTGCGTATTCAGAACAATATTGAATATCAAACCCTCAGGGTTAATCCTCTTAGTGAATATGATTATTTGAGCAAAAAACAAATTTACGATATGCGAAAAAATTATGTTATGAAATCACTTTTTGCATCAGAAAGTTATGAGCCTTCAGATTTAATTTTCGGGCAGATACAGGATAATAAGCCGTGGTGGGGTTCTGCAACATGCGGCCAGCTGGACTATAAAGGTGATTACCATGAACGCATTGAAGGCCCTTCAAAAGTCAGCGCACAAATGAATAATCCAGATGCACTCGTTGGATTAAGCCTTCCTTTTCTTCCCTGGAGCTATGAGTACAACAGAGAATTTTGCACAGAAAATTACGGTAAATTTTTGCCTGTCTTAATTCAATATAATAAAGAAAATAGTCTGATTGTTGTGAATTATAAACTTACTCGGAAATTTTTAAAGTTCCGTGCAAGCGTAAACGGTAAAAACACAAGATATCCTATACAGATGTCAGGACTTAACGCAAGAGATTTCGGGTATGATTACATGTATGTCTTTAAGTCCAAAAATATAAATATGTTTTCTTCAGACAATAACGCAGAAAGTGATGTTAAGACATTTACCGACTATATTCACCTGGGCGGCAGCTGTAAGTTTAAAGACGGATGTAATAATATTTCCCCGATGCAATACGATAAAATGTTTACAGTTACACGCCTTCCAGCCGAGATTAACCTGAAACTGTGGAAGAAAAAACCCTTAAACAAATACATCAAAGCTGATATGTATTACAGAATAATTTTTGATGAAAATATTTAAAAAAATAAAAGCGGCATTAATAATACCGCTTTTTTGCCCTATATTGTGCACTATTAAATCGGGCTATAAGAAAAATTTGACCGGAGCTATTTGCTTTAATGAACAGTTTGAACCTGCATCAAAACAGACAGGAGAAGATATAGAAGAACTCGAACAGTAAGGGGGTTGATCTGCCGACATAACCGGACTGGCATGCACCATCTAAAAAGCGGGCACTCTTTGAAAGCCATTCCACAATACGCTTATTGCCTTTTATGGTTTCATTGAGCACGCTTACCATTAAATGTTTTGTACTGTCACCGCCACTGCCATCAGGGTTTGCGGACTTGTCATAAGCAGGAATGACTTTACCGTCCATGGTTATGTAAAATGGATAAACATCTTTCCACAATTCGGAAGGCCCGTTTGCTCCGTCAATATCTGCATAAACAGTATAACCGTTTTCACCAAGCTTTATTTCATTCCCCTCAGAATCAAAATAAAAGCCTGTATCTGTATTGTTTTGAAGAACTGAAATTGTTTGGGACCCTTCTTTCAGATTGTAAAGCCGAATACCGTTTCTTATTATCAAATCAGGTGTTTTGTCACTAAAATAGGTAGTTCCTTCTGTAATAGAGCTGCCTTCACATTCCTCACTGCCAGATAGTAGATTTGCGTAATTGCCGAATAGTTTGCAAAAATTTTCACCTTTTCTCGGTATTGTTTTAGGAGTTTTTATGCATGCAATTTGTTTCCTTTAAATTAATAAAAGTATATTTTTGATTATGCAACATTTTTTTTAGTCTGTCAACATGTGTATGATATTACCCGAATATTACATATATAATTTACTTATATGTTTAGCGGTAATTTAAAAACAATAAATGCTAAAAAAGAAGTTAAAATTATGCTTTCCAAAAAAGCATGGACAATGAAAATGCTTGCCGAAAAACTGTCGCAATACAGCGGTAAATATTATTCGCCGCAAAATTTGAATTACCGGCTTACTCAAAATAAACTTAAACTGTATGAAATGGGTTATATATGCCAGATTTTAGGTTTTAAACTGGAGTTCAGTGAAGAAATTTGAAAATATTGACCATAAGTGTTTTTTAGATTTTTATTTGACAATTACCCCTCAAATTTATATAATAACTTTATGACAAAATTGATTAAGGCGCAAAAAGGCACAAAAGACATTTTACCTCAGGAAGTTGAACAGTGGCACAAACTTGAAAAAAATGCCCTTGATATATTCACCCGCTCCGGTTACAAAGAAATCAGAACCCCGATTTTTGAAGCAACAGAGCTTTTTGCCCGCGGAGTCGGCGATACAACAGATATAGTGAATAAAGAAATGTATACCTTTGAAAAAAGCGACCGCTCTATAACTTTACGCCCCGAAAATACAGCAGGCGTTGTACGCTCGTTTATCGAAAACGGAATGGCAAGATTATCAGCACCGGTCAAACTCTGGTACAAAGGCCCTATGTTTAGATATGAACGCCCGCAGGCAGGCAGACAAAGACAATTCCATCAGGTCGGTGTTGAAATGTTCGGGATTAAAGAACCAACAGCAGATGCAGAAGTCATTCTTTTAGCGGTAGATTATTTGAAATCACTTGGTTTAAACGATTTGGAAGTCGAGATAAATTCGCTTGGCTGCCCGAAATGCCGTGAAGAATACAAAAAAAAGATTAAAGAAGTCTTAAAACCCGAATTTGATAATCTTTGCGAAGATTGTCAAAACAGATATGAAAAAAATCCTCTAAGACTTTTAGACTGCAAAGTTGAAAGTTGTAAAGAAATCTTTGCAAAACCGGAAATTCAAAAAGTTATTCAATCGGATTTTATATGCGAAGAATGCGCTGAACATTACAAAGATGTAAAATCTTATTTAGATAAATTAAAAATCAAATATGTTGAAAACAAACTTTTAGTCAGAGGGCTGGATTACTATAACAGAACTGTTTTTGAAATTAAGTCAAACAATCTGGGCTCCCAGAATGCAGTCTGCGGCGGCGGGCGCTATGACAGCCTTGTTAAAAATCTCGGCGGCGAAGATACACCCGCTGTCGGCTGGGCAATGGGCATGGAAAGATTAAATTCTTTACTGCCTGAGATTGAACCTGAAAAACTTGACGGCTATATCGTCTCAAATTCACCGGCTGACGCTCTTGAACTCGCTGAAGAACTCAGAGGACAGGGACTCAAAATAGAATTTGATCTTGCAAATAAAAAGTTCACAAAACAGCTTGAAAAAGCCTCAAAAATTGCTAAATTTGCATTGATTTTAGGCGAAGACGAGATTAATACAGGCAAAGTTTCAATAAAAAATCTGTCGACATCCAAACAGGTTACGGTTGACAGAAAAGAGGTTACATCTGAAATAAAAGGATAAATTATGGCAAATTCTGTTAACGAGGTAATTGTAAAGTTATCAACAGCCTTTAATCGTATTTTCAATGATTTTAAAGGGATGTATTTGTTCGGAATTCATACTGACGGCAAAATGCATGAAGGCGAAGACATTGAACTTGCGGCAATTTTTGATATTGAAGATAAATCAAAAAGAGAACAAATCTGGCCGATTATAGGTAAAATCGAAACAGATATGGATGTTTGCATAGATTTATACCCTTATACGCCTGAAAGCTTCAAACAAGATGAAGAAATTTATAGTGAAGTTATGGCGGAAGGAATTTTTTACAACAGCAAAGGGGAGCGTGCTATTCCTCCTGCTAAATAGATATTAATTTGCATCGTCTTAACCGGTGAGTTTAAAAATTCGTGTTGAGTTCTGAGACAAAATTTCAACAAACAAGTATGTTAGATATAAAATAAACAAAAGAGGTAAAAAATGAGCCAGATTACAATTCGTTCAGACAGAAAAGATGATTACAAATTCTTCTATAAAGGAGAAGAAGTAGTATTAGGTGCAGGAAAAATTATCAGCATAGCATCAGGACTTGATGATGTAGTGCTTCCGACCTGTGCTATGAAAATCATCAATAACCTTATCGTAATTAAAGAAGACGTTAAACATAAAAAAGACTAGAGATTTACATTTTTAGCAAGCTTGTATAAATCTTTAACTATAAGATTATGTTTATGAATAATTTTGTATATATAAGACAGAAAAATCTTACTCTGTCTAAATTCTGTTTTGTCTTTAACAAAATTATTAAAATTTTCTGCAACATCACAAATAAGTTGAAAATGGATGAGGACTAAGACGTACTTTAATACGGTTTCTTTAAAAACTTCATGTATAACATATTGAAATGTTTTGTCTTTTACATATTGAACCTCAAATATCGTTTTATTCTTTTCTTTCAAATATTTATATAGTTCTTGAACATAGATTTCTTGCATATTTTTTTTCTTCTCCTTTTAATTATCATAATTATACATTTTTTAATCATTAATATGATTATAATAATCATATTAATGATTAAAACTTATTTGTCAATATGCTAAAATTATAAAATGAAATACAAAAAGGCAATTGAATTCGGGAAAAATCTACGAGCCGAACGAATAAGACAGGGATATTCTTTAGAAAGTTTCGGCGAAAAAATCAATCTCAATCCTACACATATCGGGAAAATTGAGCGTGCAGAATTATCTCCGACTTTACCGACAATACTGGCTCTATTATCAGGTTTAAACTTAAAATTAGAAGACCTGGTAAAATCTGACACCTGATTTCCTTGTAATATATTTTCATTGAGTACAAAGTAGGGTGGGATACGCGAAGCGTTCCCACCGAATAAACTTTATAGCACTATTTGTGTTCCGAGAATAATTCTGTGGCTGTCTTCTGTATCTTCGTTATCGCAGAATACATAATTAAGAATTAAACGAAGTGCCTGACCTTTTATGAAGTAATTGAGACCAACGGAATATTCTCTTCGCTTGTTATCTGCGATATCGCGGTTCGGGTCAAACTGGTCGTAACGCGCAAGGATATGCAGTTTTTGAGTAAGTCTGTATGCAATTGTAGTATAAAAACCTTCCGCTTTATCAGTACTTCTGTATGTTCCGTTGTAACCGTCAGC
>CALVCJ010000006.1 GCA_944326015.1 Candidatus Gastranaerophilales bacterium | reverse complement strand
AGAAAATGATATTTATTTTATTTAGCTTACTCATTACTGCTCCTTTCATACTTAAGATTATTATATATTTATGTTAATACAATTTATAAATTTTTTCAAGTGAGAAAAAGTGGCGGGAACGACTCAATTAGCTCACAATACGGACTTAGTGGATATTATCCCAGTCAATACGAGCGAATGCTAACCAATACAGCACATTATGAGAACATAGAAGTTCACAGAACAATCGAAGTTTAGCCCGATATTGTTATCATAATTAGCGTGCAATATAAGTAACACATTGGGATAATTGCTTTTCAGTAAAAATTAAGCTAAACTTGTTTTATGAAAAAAACATCCTTAGTCGAAATAAAAGATTTATTCATTGAATATTATACAAATAAAGGTATTCTTTGCGGTAAAACAATTATCCATGCGGTCAACGGGGTTTCTTTAGATATATTTAAAGGAGAAATTCTTGCGATTGCAGGCGAATCCGGATGTGGGAAATCCACTCTGGCAAAAGCAATAATTCAATTAGAACCGGCTAAATCAGGAAAAATTTTATTTGAAGGTAAAAATACATTTATACTTAATAAATCAGAATTAAAAGATTTCAGAAGACATGTTCAAATGGTTTTTCAAAACCCGTATGCTAGCCTTAATCCAAAAATGAAAATTTTTAATATATTAAAAGAACCTCTTGAAATAAACTCTGATTTTTCAAAAGAAAAAATTGAGTCAACTATAAAAGAAAAAATTAGACTTGTCGGGCTGGATGAAAGCTGTCTGGAACTTTTTCCACATGAATTTTCCGGCGGACAGAGGCAGAGAATCGCAATAGCAAGGGCATTAATGCTAAACCCTGAATTTATACTTGCGGATGAACCTGTAAGCGCTCTTGATGTAAGCATTCAGGCTCAGGTTATAAATCTTTTAAAAGAACTTAAAGAAAAATACAATCTGACAATTGTTTTAATAACTCATGATATGAGTGTCATTAAATATCTTGCAGACAGAGTTGTAATTATGTATCTTGGAGAAATAGTTGAAGCAGGTAACACAAATGAAATTTTTAAAACCCCGCTTCATCCCTATACTAAAGCTCTTTTAAGTTCAGTTCCGCAAATTAATAATCAAGGCAAAAAAATTATATTAAAAGGTGATTTACCATCTCCGGCAAATCTTCCTGCGGGATGTAAATTTCACACACGTTGTCCTTATGTTATGGAAAAATGTAAAGAATGTGTTCCGGAAGAAAAAGGGATTTCGCACAGAGTAAAATGTTTCCTATATGAATAATCTGTGCTATAATCTGCCTATGGACAGAAAAGTTATTACAACAAACAGAAAAGCATTCCACGACTACACTATTTTAGAAAAGTATGTAGCCGGAATTGTGCTGACAGGAACTGAAATTAAATCTATTAGAAAAAATGCAATTAATTTAAAAGACAGCTTTTGTAAAATTGAAGATAATGAAATTTTTCTCTACAACTGCCACATTTCGCCATACGAGCAGGGCAACAGATTTAACCATGATGCAGAACGCGTAAGAAAACTGCTGCTGAATAAAAAAGAAATTTTAAAGATGCATACAAAAGTAAAACAGGATAATTATACAATTGTACCGCTAGAAGTATTTTTATCACACGGTTTTGCAAAAGTTGAAATTGGACTTGCAAAAGGTAAAAAAGTTCACGATAAACGTGAAGATATAGCAAGAAAAGATATGAAGCGCGAAATGGATAGAGCATCCAAAATCAGGTATTAAATTAGGAGAAGTATAGTATGAAGGTTGTAATTTTAGGTAAAGGAGAAATGCTCTCTAACCTGATAGAAGGGACTATTGACGCCGGATGCAATATTGTAGGAATTTTCAGATATGAAAGAACTATAATACCTCCCGTTTTGCTGGCGATAAGAGATTTTTTTATAAGTTCTCCTGATGTAACGTTGATTAAGCAAAATAAGCTTTACGAAATAAAATGTAATTCCGCAAATTCTGAAGAATTTAAAAAAGAAATTTTAAAGCTCAATGCAGACATAATTCTTGTCGGCACATGGCATGAAAAATTAAAAAAAGAAATAATAGATTTACCTGTTATTGCCTCTGTTAACGTTCATCCTTCTTTTTTACCGAAATACCGCGGGCCTAATCCATATTTGCAGACAATTCTTCACGGTGAAAAAAAATCAGGCATAACATTTCATCTTATAAATGAAGAATTCGACAAAGGCTCAATACTTGCTCAGGAAGAAATTGAGATTTTCCCGGGCGACACAGGCAAAGAACTAAAAGAAAGAACTGTATACCGTGCAAGAGAAATGTGTACGGCAATTCTAAACAAGTTAAACGAAGGATTGATTATCCCCGTAAATCAAAACGAAAAAGAGGCTACATATTACCCTAACGTCAAAGCTGATGACATGATGCTTGATTTTAATAAAGAAACAGCAGAACAAATACATGCAAGAATACGCGCATTTCACCCGTGGCTGCCATGCTATGTTACTTATAAAAATAAATACTTTATACCAAATCCTTATAAACTGCGAATTTTGGATGAAGAACATACTGAAAAAATTCTCAAGAAAAATAAAATTCCTCACCCTAAAATCGGAGATATAATAAATACAAATTATAAATCACGTTCAATCACTTTAATGTGTAAGGATTGGAAATCTCTAAAAATGAGCGGGGTATATCTTTACGGATTTTTCAATAAACCGTTTACTATGATGTTTATAAAAAATATACTCTAGAAATTATAATCTCTTCCGCCGGCTTTGATTTTTTCAAGATCTTCCGCAACTTTTGATTTTACGCATTCGGGGCATTCAAGAATTTTTACTTCTTTTTCTATTAGAGCTTCTCCTACACGCTTGGTATCTTCTGATGCATAATCTTCAAGATATTCTTTCAAAGTTAAAATAGCATTCGGGTGGCAGAAGTTATGAATTTGTTTTTCTTTGCAAATCGCCATAAATCTGTCGCCTGTTCTGCCGTTTCTGTAGCAGGCAGTACAGAAGCTCGGAAGATACCCGAGTTCCATAAGCCATTTAATAACTTCATCAAGCGGACGTCTGTCAGAAACATCAAACTGCGCGGAATCATCTTTTTCGGGCATAGGGTTGAAATATCCGCCAACACTTGTTTTTGAGCCGCCTGAAATTTGAGAAATTCCAAGTTCCAATACACGTTTTCTGCATTCGGCAGTTTCTCTGGTAGAAACAATCATGCCTGTATACGGCACTGCAATTCTTATGCAGGCAACAATTTTTGCAAACGTATCATCATCAATCCCGTTATCAAAAGTTTCAGGGTCGATATCATCAGCTCTTCTGATTCTCGGGACACTGATTGTATGAGGACCGACACCAAAGACAGCCTCTAAATGCTCTGCATGCATTAAAAGCCCTGCAAATTCATACCTGTAAGACTCCAGCCCGAAAAGGACTCCGAGACCTACATCGTCAATACCACCCTGCATTGCTCTGTCCATGGCTTCCGTGTGATATTTGTAATTATGTTTCGGTCCTGTCGGGTGAAGTGTTTCGTAACTTTCTTTGTTATAAGTTTCCTGAAACAGAATATAAGTGCCAATGCCTGCTTCGTGGAGTTTTCTGTAATTTTCGACGGTAGTAGCTGCAATATTAACATTTACACGCCTTATTGAGCCGTTTTTGTGTTTAATCCCGTAAATTGTCTTTATGGATTCCAGAATATATTCAAGAGGGTTATTAACAGGATCTTCTCCCGCTTCTATAGCAAGTCTTTTGTGCCCCATATCCTGAAGCGCAATTACTTCATTTTTAATCTCTTCCTGCGTTAGCTTTCTGCGCGGAATATGTTTATTTTTCGCATGATAAGGGCAGTATACACATCCGTTCACGCAATAATTTGATAAATAAAGAGGAGCAAAAAGCACAATTCTGTTTCCGTAATAATCCTGCTTAATCTTTTTTGCAAGCGAAAAAATTTCTTCATTTTTTTCTTTAATATCACAGGTCAGAAGAACTGATGCTTCCCTGTGAGTTAAGCCTTTCCCGAGCTTTGCTTTTTCTAATATTTTATCAATAAGCTCAATGTTATTTTTATTTTCATCAGCGTATTTCAAAGTATCAAGAATTTCTTGATGCGAAATAAATTCATCAGCATTGTGTGATTTTGAATTATACATAATTCCCCTCCCTAAGCAAAACCATGATACTGCCGTAAAAAATAAAAGTAAATAGCTTCTACCTTACAACAAACCCTCCGCCAATCAAGTGTTTGTCATCTATGTCATACAAAACACCTGACTGACCGTTTGTAATTGAATTAACTGGCTCATAAAATTCAATATCTGCAAAATCGCTGAATAACCTTACATGAACCTTTTTATGCCCCATGTTATAACGAATTTTCACCCACGCATCAAATTCATATTTTTCTAACGGGTAAGTTAAGTTCAAATCAGTAATTCTGCAGTTTGTTTTGTAATTATCTTCTTCGCGCCCGACATAGACAATATTCTTTTTAACATCAATATCTATTACATAAAGCGGATACGGAGCAGCAATACCTATACCTTTACGCTGCCCTATCGTGTATTGATAACAGCCTTGATGCTCTCCCCATTTTTTGCCTGTCAGAATATCTATAAAATCCCCTTTTTGCGCGCCGAATTTTTCAGACAGAAATTTCTTTGTCGTCATAGGCTTTTGAATAAAACAGATATCCTGACTATCTTTAGAGTCTTTGGGCGGAAGGTTAAAATCAACAGCCATCTGCCTTACCTGTTCTTTGCCGTATTTATGTAGAGGAAAAACAGTTTTTGACAGATGTTTTTGCCCCAGACGATAAAGGAAATAAAGCTGATCTTTATGTTCATCTTTTGCCGGATAAAGCTTATAAACCCCGTCAACATATCTTATATCAGCATAATGTCCCGTTGCAAAAACATCTGCCCCCAATTCATCAACAGCATAATCAAAAAGCGCCCCCCATTTAATATACTGATTACACATAATACAAGGGTTTGGAGTTTTTCCAGCACGGTATGAGTTTACAAAATAATCAATAACTTTATCATTAAATTTTGCAGTTACATCACAGGAATAATGCTCAATTCCTAATTTATCCGCCACACGCTTAGCATTAGATACAATAGTATCAGATGAATTTATCATCTTGCCTGTCAAACCAATAACTTTATATCCCTGCTGTTGTAATAGAAGAGCAGTAACAGAGCTGTCAACTCCGCCGCTCAACGCAACTACAGCTTTTTTTCTTCTACTCATAATTTAATTATAATATAAATAATTTGTATAAATTAGTCATATTTTTATCTATTAAGCTCTTTCATAGTCAAATTCCTATATGCTTAATATGAATTATGCGACATGAGATCTAAAAAACTCTGCTATAGCCTATTGTTATACTTTTATATTAGTTTTACAAAAAATTTCTTTAGACTTTTTTCGCATTTTTTTCTAAAGAAAAAAGTACATAATAAAGTGTAACACAAAAGAAAGGATATAACATGACTGACGAAAAAGATAAAGAAACAATGAAAGAAAAAATGCATGACGCAGGAAATAAAATCAAAGAAAAAGCACACGAAATGAAAGAAGATATTAAAGAAGGTGCTGAAAAAATAAAAGAAAAAGCTCATACTGCCAAAGAAAATATTAAAGAGAAAGCTCATGATTTAAAAGAAAAGGTTGTTGAAAAAACTGATGAAATAAAAGAAAAAAAACATGAGGCATAAAAAAAGAGGCTATATGAACTGAAGCCTTTTAAACAAGATAGAAAAAACTAGTTTTAAACTTACAGTTCATAAGCCTCTTTTTTTTATAAATCAACATCGGATTCCTGAATCGGAGCACCAATTACTCTCTCAAGCTCTGCAGCATTGACATTGTAATCTAAAAGATTTGAATAGTAATCCAGCTGTGCATTAAGATATGAATTTTCTGCATCTTTAAATTCAATAGCATCACCCAATCCTACCTGATATCGCCTAAATGCTTGATATTGACGTTCTTTTGCCTGCTGGAGAGCGAGTTTTGCAACATCAAGACTGTCATGTGAATTCAAAAGGCTTATATACGCACTTTTGACCTCTAAATAAACATTTTGTTTCTGCTGTTCATAATCAGCTACATATTTTTTGTACATTGCATTAGCTTCATCGACCTGTTTTTTCAAAAGCATAAGGTTTAAAGCAGTATAATTAAGCTGAACACCTGCCTGATACCCGTAATCACTGTCAACATGGCGTCCACCCTGATTATATGACCCGAATGCACTTATATCAGGTGTGAATGCTCTTTTTGCTGCTCTTACACCTAATTCTGCAGCATCCATAGCCTTTTTGGCCGATAGCAAAGCCGGTCTTGAAGCTTGTGCAGTAGCTAGCAAATCCTTAAAATTAACATCATATACCTTTGTGTTTAATTTATCTTTTAATATAACGTTTTCCAGCTCAGGAATACCAACAGCATTAGCAAGTTCTACAGATGCAAGCTCAAGAGTATTTTTTGCCTTAATCAGATTAACCTTTGCATTACCTAGATTATATTCTGCAGTTGTAACATCAATTTTTGCTTTTCGTCCGATTTCATATTGTGCTTTTGCCTGTTTTAGCTGTAATTCAAAATCATTCACGGTATCTTCATAAACAGTTTTTTGAATTTCAGCAAATATGAGGTTATAATACGCCACTTTTACATTATAAATAACAGTTTCGATACTAGATTCTGCATCAAATCTTGATGCTTCATAATTTCTTTTTGCCATATCCGCACTTGCTTTTGTTTTTCCAAAATCAAACAAAAGAAGATTAGCAGATATTGTCGGGACATAATACATATTATACTTTTGAGACATCATTCGTGCATAAGAGCTTGACATGGTCATAAGAGTATCATTCCTTGAATAACTCACACCGGCACTTATTGTTGGAAAGTAATTGGACCAGGCTTGACCAATACGGGATTTATAAATTTCTGAATTACTTATAGCTGACATAATTGTCGGATGGTGGGTTATAGCAAGCTTTATGCAATCAATCAATGAAACTTCGCCATTCATATCAGTGTATTCAATTTCGCTGTTAATTACAGGAAATTTTGTTTCATACATTCCTTCAGCTTCTTTTGATGATTCTTTTTTATGTTTGGCATTCTCTTTACTCTTTTTTATTTCATATTTTACATTAACTTTATTTTTATCGGGTTTAACTATCTCGATTTTATCTTTTTTTTCAAGCTTATCTTTACGCCAGAATGCTTTTGACAGTGCGGTATCTGCTGTCAATGTAAGAATTGTGCATATTAAAATTATATTTAAGACCTTTTTCATTTTACTGAAATCTCCAAATCTTTTTCCGTAATTTCTTTTTTAGGGAACAAATCAACAAATTCCTGAACTATCACATAAAATGCAGGAGTTAAAACAGCACCTAGAGTAGCAGCTGCAATCATACCCCCAAATACAGTAGAACCTACTGAAATTCTTGAATTTGCCCCGGCACCAGCAGCAAATAGCATTGGTAAAACACCGATAATAAAGGCTAACTCTGTCATCATAATTGCTCTAAAACGTAATTTGGCAGCTTTTATTGCAGCTTCTTTCACCGGCAGCCCCTGTTTTTCATGTTCTTCTTTTGCGAACTCAACAATTAGAATTGATTGTTTTGCTGCAAGCCCGATAAGAGTAATCATACCAACCTGAGAATAAATATCAAATGACTGGTTAATCATCATCTGGAATATCAATGCTCCAAGAGCTGCAATAGGTGATATTAAAAGTACGGCAATAGGAATTGTATAACTCTCATAAAGGGCAACAAGAAATAAATAGACAAACACAAGTGCCATAGATACTATAATTAAAGTTTGCCCCGAAGCTTCACGCTCCTGAGCTGATGTCCCAGACCAATCAAAGGTCATATCCTGGGGCAATACGTTTTTTGCAACATTTTCCATTGCTGTCATAGCATCTCCGGAACTTTTACCTGGAGCTTGTTGACCTTGAATTTGAACTGATTGATACTGATTATATCTTGTAATTGACGCTGTACCTACAGTTTGTTTCAATTTTACAATTGACATAATAGGTACCATTACACCATTATTATTTTTCACATAAATACCTGAAAGATCAGAGGCTTTATTCCTGAACGTACTTTCTGCCTGCATCTGAACTTTAAATACTCTGTCATACTTGTTAAAGTCATTTACGTAATATGTCCCGAGCATTGAAGAAAGAGTTGAATAAAGTTCCTGTAGATCAACATTCTGGGCAAGTGCCTTTTCAAAATCAATTTCTACAATATACTGAGGTACATTTGCCTGGAAGGTTGTATTTACATTCGAAAGTGAAGGATCTTGATTTGCAGCGGCAACAAGTTTATTTGCCCAGCTTTCCATTTCCTGCGGAGTGTACTCCCCTTGAGAGAGCATCTGGAATTCAAAACCGCCCATCATACTCATACCGTTAATTGCCGGAGGTGAAAATGCCTGAATTTGTGCTTCTTTTGTATTTGCTGCAATTGCTCTTACCTTATTCAAAACAGCGACATGAGAAAGGTCAGTCGGCTCACCTTTTACTTTTTTTACAATCCATTTAACAGGATTCATTTTTCTTTCGCTATAATCTAAAAGCTGAATAATAACGTTTGCAGAGTTTACTGCACCGTCACCGCCAAATACTGTTAACTTTTCAGGATTTACTCCGGGGATATCTCTGATTTCATCAACAAATTTTCGCGCAACAGTTTCTGTTCTTGATAAGGAAGCACCGTCAGGCAGAGTAATACTTGCGATCAAAACCCCCTGATCTTCATCAGGAATAAATCCGGTTGATATTGTCTTAAAACATATAAGAGTTAATAATACAATACATATATAAAAAATTCCGACAAGCTTTTTATTGTATACAAATTTACTTACATATTCCATGTAAAAATCTTCAACTTTCGAAAACAATTCATTGAATTTAACAACAATAACATCTGTTCTTTTATTTATTTTTTCTATAATCCTGTCAATATGATATAACCATGGTAATTTTGAATAATCATGCTGAGTCTTTTCATGTCCTAGAAAATGCGAACACATTGCAGGTGATAAAGTCAATGCACACACAGCTGAAAAGGCAATTGAAACAGCAATACATACAGCGAACTGCTTATACATAACTCCAGTCATTCCACCCATAAAAACAATCGGAACAAATACCGCCATTAAAACAAGCGCCATCGCAACAAGCGCAAAACCAACCTCCTCCATAGTCAACTGTGTTGCAATAACAGCGGATTTTCCTTCTTCAATATGACGTTTAACGTTTTCAATAACAACAATAGCATCATCAACTACAACGCCAACTGCCAGGACAAGTGCAAATAAAGTTAAAAGGTTTATTGTCATTCCCATGGCTTTCAGTACAAAGAAAGTTCCAACAAGCGATACAGGAATTGTAGCGCACGGAACAAGCGTAGCCATACCATCACCCAGGAATAAAAAGATTATTATTACAACAATTAAACCGGTAAGAAGAATCGTAAATTCAACTTCTTTCATAGATTCATGAATAAAATCTGCATCATCTTTAACATATAAAATCTTAATACCGTTAGTCAATCTTCCGTTTATTTCATTAACTTTAGCCTTAACAGACTTAGAAAGGTTGATAATATTTGCATCCGGCAGCTGAGAAATTACAACAACAGCAGATGGCTTACCATTTACAAGTCCCAAGTTTGAATAAGATTCAGCTCCAAGTTCTACTCTTGCAATATCTTTAATTTTAACATTAGAGCCGTCCATATTTGAACGTATGATTATATTTTCAAATTCTTTTACGTCATCAAGTCTGCCAGGAGTCTTGAGAGTAAGCTGAAGAGCTTGTTTTTCATCTGTAGGCAGTTGCCCCAAAGCACCTGTAGCGACCTGCGTATTTTGATTTTTAATTGCATTTTTAACTTCTGTTGTTGAAATATTAAGCCCTGCCATTTTCTGTGGATCTAGCCAGATTCTCATCGAATAATTACCACCCCCGAAAACCATGACATCTGCAACCCCTTCTACACGCTTTAGCTCATCTTTAATATATATTGAACCGTAATTTGTCAAATCCAACTGAGACCAGTTCCCTGATTCAGGATACAGTGTAAGAATTATCGCTCCTGAACCTGATGTTCTGCTGATAGCGGTAACACCGGTTCTTTGAACTTCCTCAGGGAGCTGTGATTGAACCCTTTGAATTAAATTCTGAACATTCATAAGGTTAATATTTTTATCAGTACCTACTTTGAAATATATTGTCAAACTGTAACTTCCATCCGTTGAGGTTGAAGTCATATAGGTCATATTTTCAACACCATTCAGTTTGTTTTCAAGAACAGTTGCAACGGAAGATTCTATAACTTCCGCACTCGCACCCTGATAGTTTGCCGACACACGTACCTGTGGCGGTGTAACATCCGGATAGCTTTCCTGTTTGAGACTCATAAGAGAAATAAGTCCTAAAAGCACTATGCAAACGGATATAACCAGTGCAAAACGCGGTTTTCTAATAAAAAAGAACAGTTTTTCTTTGTCAAATATTTTTTTCATTAATCCTTACCTGTTACAGCATTATTTATTTTCTTTTTGCGATTTTTCAACGGGTTTTAATTTCTGTCCTTCAGCCAAAATAGTTTGTATACCTGATACGACAATTACATCGGACAAGTCAAGTCCGCTTTCAACAACCCAGTTATTATTTACGTTTTCTGAAACTTCAATATCTTTCTTAACTGCCTTATTATCAACAACAGCCCAGACGTAATATCCGCTCATTGCATCGCCCTTTGTACAAGATTGCGGCACTGTAATGTAATTAACCTGTTTCGGTGCAACAAGTTGAACTTTCATATAAGCCCCCGGAACAAGCCATCTTTTTGAATTATCAAAAACAGCACGCATACTAACGGAACCTGAGTCTTTATCAATCTTGTTATCAACAAAATTAACCCTTCCTATCTTGTCATACCACGACCCGTCATCAAATTGAACTTTAACTTCTACATCTTTAAAGCGGTCGCTTGCTTTCAAAAGTTTTACGTAATCATTCCCTTTCAAGCTGAAAGATACATAAACAGGGTCAACACTTGAAACATTAACAAGCGGGCCTGAGGTTGCAGTTACGTAGTTTCCTTCAGTAATATTAACTTTTCCGATTCTTCCATCTATAGGTGATTTTATTGCTGTATAACCGAGATTAACTCTTGCAAGCTCTAACTGTTGTTTCGCAGCATCAAGCAGTGCTTTATTCTGGTTTCTTGTAGCAAGACTTTGGTCGACATCCGAGCGACTTATTAAATCTTCTTTTATAAGTGCATTTGCGCGATTCAATTCCTGTTGGGAATTTTTCAAAAGTGCGCTGTATTGATTTACATTAGCAGCTGAATTTTTTACCTCAATCTGGTATTCTCTCGGATCTATCTGGAATAAAAGCTGACCCTTTTTTACGAAATCACCTTCTTTAAAATATTTTTTCAACAAAAAACCCGGGACTCTTGCTACCAGATCAACAGAATACTTAGCCTCTACTCTTCCGGTAGCTTCCGCGAAAACATTAACCTTTTCTATATGAGGGTAATCTACCTCAACTTCTTTCGGCATCATCATTGCTCTTCTTTGAATAATACCGGTTATAATTCCTGATGTTTTATTATATATTATAGGTACAATAATAACCAATAATACTACCAAAGCCCACTGTTTTCTGGTTAAATTAATTCTCATTTCTCTCTCCGGTTAATTTTTATCTAACGTATTATAACAAAGCTGATGTTAAAATTTATACAACAAATAAAGTAAATTTTTAAATCATGCTAATCCATTGTTTTGTAGCGCTTCAAAACAGTGTCCTTAATATAAGTATCGTCTGACTTCAGAGCTTTTATCAACACTTCATTATCAGGTTTTGCTCCTGCATTAATCAATAATTCAACAATTTTAGGCTGTTTTTTTTGTATAGCATATGCAAGAGGTTTTGTATACCCTGCCTGTTTATTCACATCAGCTCCATAAGATATGAGAGTTTCGACAATCTTGGAATCTTTTTCTCTTATTGCCATAATTAATGGAGTTAAACCCGCTACCTCTTTATTAGGATCAACTTTATTATCAAGCAGCAGTTTTACAATCTCGTTCTGATTGCTTGCTATTGCCATGTATATAGCAGGTGTTTTCATAAAAGTAGCATCAGGACTCATACCAGACTTCAAAAATAAATCTGTCAGCTGAACATTTCCGTTTGCTATCGCTTTAAAAAAGTTATATGTATTATAATTTATATCCTGTGCTTGAATTTTTGCAATATAAGCCTGATGCAGGTCTGTTTCTGCATCCGCAAAAACAACCCCCTGAAAAGCTAAAATCATAAATAACAATGTAACAATCTTTCTCATAACCTTCCTCCTTATTATATTAAATATGATATCACTTATTCCAACTTTTGTATACTATTGACTGCTTCATCTTTTGAAAAAGTTATATCTTTGTATGAAATAAGCCTTCTAAGACCTAACCTTAGAGAAGATGCAGCTACATTGCGGTTATTAAATATAATTATAACTCTAACATTTTTACCTTTAAGAGTTAATACAAGATCTTCAAGTGCAAATACAGCTGAAATATCCATGCTCTTGATACCCGAACAGTCAATGATAACAGTTTTATTATCAAGAATATCGTCAATTCTTGAGGCAATAAGAGATGCCGAACCGAAAAACAAGGTTCCGTCAATATGCATAACCATAGTATGGTTTTTGAAATCCTCATCAATATAATTTTCATCACGAGAATCACAAAGCCCGACTACTTTTATATCAGTCTGAGCGGCAATATTTGCGGCAAAAAGAATGGATGAAAGAATTACACCTACACCAACTGCAAGTATTAAATCATCGAAAATAGTAATTAAAAATACAAGAAGCATTACAAGCAAATCATTTCGCGGCGCAGCTTTCAATAATCTTATAAATTTGTAATCAATAATTCCTATACCTACTTTTATAAGAATACCTGAAAGTACCGCAAGAGGAATTTTAGCAGCAAAAGGAGCAAGAAAAACTATTACCATAATCAGAAATATTGAATGAATAATACCTGACAATCTTGTTCTTCCACCGCTTTTTATATTAACTGCAGTCCGCATCATAGCTCCACAAGAAACTAAACCACCAAATACACCAGCAGCCATATTACCAATCCCTTGCCCTATAAGTTCTTTATTCGAATTATGTTTTGTCTTTGTTAAAGAATCTGACACTAGTGAAGTTAAAAGAGAATCAATTGAACCTACAACCGCAAGTGTCAAAGCTATTGGAATAATAGTTTCTATCTCTGATAACCTGAACTGCGGGAAATTGAAATCCGGTAATCCTTGCGGAATTTCGCCTATAATTTTAACATCAAAATTAAAGAGAACAGAAATCCACGTTCCTAAAATAAGGGCAATAAGAGGTGGCGGTAGGAATTTCGCGATTTTCTTAGGAGTAAAAAAGACCATTACAAGAGATAAAAAACCTAAAATTACGCTGTGTATATCACTTTGAGGAATGGATTTTATAGCACTGATTACACCTTCAACAGGAGTTGATGAAGATTCAAGACCCAAAAAAGGATTTACTTGCAAAAGTATTATAATTGCACCAACTCCGCTCATAAAACCAGAAATCACAGGGTAAGGAATAAAATTAACAAGTTTTCCGACCTTAAAAATTCCAAGAATAATCTGAAACAATCCTGATAAAAATATTGCTGCAAAAATTAAATTTGAGTTATCTGAATGTAAAGCTATAACAGATGCAATCACAACGGTTAATGGACCGGTTGGGCCTGTAATCTGAGTTGGGGTTCCACCAAATAAAGATGCCAGTATACCAACAATAATTGAACCGTAAATACCGGCAGTTGCCCCGAGTCCACTTGAAACACCGAAAGCAATAGCCAGAGGCAATGCAATTACACCAGCTGTAATACCACCCTGTAAATCGCCTTTAAATTCAGAAAATATCCCTGTTTTCATAATGTAAGCTCCTGTATAATCTCTCAAATATTATAATATATAACAGAATATCTGAAATTTTACAAGAGGACATATGTAGGACTTACACAAGCCCTTCTTTTAAGGCCTTGACAGCAGCCTGCGTTCTATCATCAACGACAAGTTTTTGGATAATATTACAAACATGAGCTTTTGCCGTATGTTCAGAAATAGTAAGTTCCTTTGCTATTTCGTTATTTGAAAGCCCGTCAACAACAAGTTTTAATACTTCATACTCTCTTTGCGTAAGATTTGCATGCTGTTCTTTAAACATTGCTCTTGACATCTGACGTGGTGGAATTACACCACAATTCTTTTCCCTTAAAATTGGAACTACCTGTGGGTCAAGCCACATTGCACCTTCCTTTATAGTTCTTATAATCATTTTTAAAGCATCAGTGCTTATATCTTTCATAACATAAGCACAGGCACCGGCATGAAGTGCGTCTATTACCTCTTGTTCACTCAGATGAGAAGTCAGTATTACAACTTTTGCCTTACAATCAATTTCAAGAATACGCTTTGTAGCTTCAATTCCTGAAATATCAGGCAAACCTATATCCATAAGAACAACATCAGGATGAGAAGTTCTAAATTTCTCAACCGCTTCCTTTCCACTCTGAGCTTCAGACAAAACGGATATGTCATCTTGATTTTGAAAAAGAGATTTCAATCCCACACGAATCAGTTTTTGATCTTCAACAAGTAATATATTAATAGTCATAATAATATCTCCTATATTACTTATAAAATTTTTATGGTTTTAATTAATCCCTTTCAAACAAAAGTATGACGGTAATATTATAACATATTGATTTGTAAATAAAATTTATATTATAATAATCATATTGAAAATGAACAAAATTTTATTAATATCGTTTTATTAGTGTTACATCAAAAAAAGGAGAGATTATGACAGAAGAAATTAAAGAAGAACAAGTAAAACCAAATCAATGGAGTATCAGTCCGGATTTCAGGAACTTTCTGCTGACAATACTGGCATCCTTTTTTGGGTGCCTTGTAGCTTTGTGTTTGTACAACGCTACGATCAGACCACCGGTAAAGCCATGTCCATGTCCTGCAAAACCTCCTGTATACGGTGCACCTTACCACCACAGAGGAGAATTCAGACCTGACAGGCCATACAAACATCACAAAATAAAACCGGATAAACAAGTTCCAAAAGCAAAAACGGACAAAAAATAGAATAAAAAATAGCAAAGCCAGTTTGATTCAGATTATAAAAACTCAAACAGCCTTGACAAATTGTGATAAATCATAAATAATAAATTTATAAGAAAAATTTAGGAGGATGAAAAATGTTGTATAGAGAAGCTTTGAATTGCCCCCCCCCCCGCAAGCGTAGCCGCTTGACCCGCCACATTAGGGCTTTTTCAGGTATTAAGTTTTATTTTAGTTTTCTTAATTGTATAAATAATAAAAGTGTCATCCCGAACTTGTTTCGGGATCTCGTTACACAAAAATTAGAAGGCAGGAAGTCAGAAGGGCAAGCCAATTTAGAGGGTAGGAAGATAAGAAGGTATGAGGGTAAGCTTTTTACATTAAAAAGCGTATTCTCTAATCTTCCAACGCTCATATCTTTCCTGAATAAGCTGGATTGCTTCGGTTCAAATGAACCTCGCAATGACAAAGCAAGTTTATGCAATGACGGTGTATCGGGTGCAAAGGCTACGCTGCATCGCAATGACGTAATAATATTTAGTCATTCTGAGCCGACAGGCGAAAGAATCCAGCCGATTGAAAATAATAATTTACAACATTCCGTTGGGAACACTTCGCTTATCCCAACCTACGGTCTAAAAAAACGCACCGCACTTACCTTAGCAGATGGTGCTACGCACGTAGACACCACTGACAATATTCGTCGAGTCGCGTTTACTCTAGCTGAGGTTTTAATCACCCTTGGAATTATCGGAGTTGTTGCGGCAATGACTATGCCTTCATTAATTGCTAATCACAAATACAAAGTTTTACAAACGCAGTTTAAAAAAGCATATTCTGAACTTAATCAGGTCGCCAGAATGTTTTATAATGATAACGAAATTTCTGTCCCGGAATATGTAGCCGGCGGAAATATGAACAAATTCTTAGCACAATTGCCTAAATATCTGAAAGGTATTTCAGCTATAGATGACTGGACCAGCGCTGACAGGGATGAAGATAACTCATATTTGACAACTATGCCGTACCCGGTTCATGACATAAAAGGCAATAATGAAGTCAAACTTCACTGTGACGGCTACGGATTTCGTGCAGATATTTCAGGAAGAATTTATACATTTAATGATGCCCCGCAAAGCGGAATAAACGGACCAACTGTTTGCGTTGATATTAACGGTGAAAAAAATCCAAACAGATATGGTATAGATATTTTTCTTTTTGTATTTACAACTGACGGTTTTGTAATACCGATGGGACAGGAACATAAAAATAATTCTGCAACTACTACTTCAGGCGGCAATTCTGCCTTTGTTCCGGCATCAGAATATTGCCGGCAAACCACTAATCCTGTACGACAATATTCATGTGCATATTTTGCTCTTGCAGACAAAAATCCCGAAGGAAACGGAGACTACTGGAATGATTTCTTAAAAAACAAAAAATAAAAAAAAAGACCTCTAAATAAGAGGTCTTTTTTCTGCATGTTATGCTTTTTTAAACACGATTTCGTCATTATCAACATCTATTAAAACAGTATCCCCTCGCAAGAATTTCTGAGCAAGAATTTGTTTTGACAGAGGGTTCTCAATTAACTGTCTTATAACACGTTTAAGAGGTCTTGCACCGTACACAGGATTAAATCCGCGTGTGGCAAGGAATTCCTTGGCATCATCGGTTATTTCAAAGTCAATTTCCTGATCTTTAAGCAGTTTTCTCAGATAATCCATTTGAATATCAACAATTTTTGTCAAATCCTGCATATTCAATGCTCTAAAGAAGATTGTTTCATCAATTCTGTTCAAAAATTCAGGCTTAAACCTGCTTCTCAAAACTTCAAGAACTTTTTCTTTCGTATCTTCGAAGTTTTGCTGAGAGCCAAGAGAATTCAATGTATTTTCAAGAATTATGTCGCTTCCGATATTCGAAGTCATAATTATCAATGTATTTTTAAAATCTACTGTTCTTCCTTTTGAATCTGTCAAACGACCGTCATCAAAAATTTGAAGCATAATATTGAAGACATCAGGGTGAGCCTTTTCTATTTCATCAAACAGAACAACAGAATAAGGTTTGCGTCTGACAGCTTCCGTTAACTGACCGCCTTCATCATAGCCGACATATCCCGGAGGAGCGCCGACTAACCTTGAAACATTATGTTTTTCCATATATTCAGACATATCAATACGTATGAGCGCATCTTCATCGTTAAACATAAATTCCGCAAGTGATTTTGCAAGTTCAGTCTTACCAACACCTGTCGGTCCTAAGAATAAGAAAGTACCGATAGGACGTTTAGGATCTTTCAAACCTGAACGCGCACGACGGATTGCATCGGCGACAGTATCAACAGCTTCTTCCTGACCGACAAGACGCTTATGAAGAATTTCTTCCATATTAAGAAGCTTTTGCTTTTCGCTTTCAACAAGCTTATTAACAGGGATACCTGTCCACTTGCTTACGACATTTGCAATATCCTCATCATCTATTTCTTCTTTCAAAAGTTTATTATCGGCCTTTTCTTTATTCTGAACAGCCTTTAACTGCTTTTCAAGTTCAAGCAGCCGTCCATATTTGAGTTCTGCAGCAGTCTGCAAATCAGTATTACGTTCAGCTTCTTCTATTTTATTTTTAACTTTTTCGATTTCTTCTTTAATGCCTGCCTCACCTGTAATAGAAGCTTTTTCTTGCTCCCACTGGGCTTTTAATTTACCGATTTTACCTTCCAATTCATCTATTTGTTTTGTCAAATCAGCGACTTTAGCTTTTGCATCTTCATCATCTTCTTTTTTGAGGGCTTCACGTTCAATTTCAAGCTGAATTTTTTGACGCATCATTTTATCAATTTCTTCAGGCATCGAATCAATTTCAATACGCAAAGATGAAGCTGCTTCATCTATTAAGTCAATTGCTTTATCCGGAAGAAATCTGTCTGTAATATATCTGTCAGACAATTTTGCAGCCGCAATCAGGGCGCTGTCAAGTATTCTAATTCCATGGTGAACTTCATATTTTTCTTTCAAACCTCTGAGGATAGAAATTGTATCTTCAACAGACGGTTCTCCGACCATAACAGGCTGGAAACGTCTTTCTAAAGCAGGGTCTTTTTCAATATATTTGCGGTATTCATTAATTGTTGTGGCGCCGATTGTTCTCAATATGCCTCTTGCGAGCATAGGTTTCAAAAGATTTCCTGCATCCATTGAGCCTTCAGTCGCTCCGGCACCGACAACAGTATGGAGTTCATCAATAAACATTACAATCTCGCCGTTTGAATCTTCAACTTCTTTTAAGACAGCTTTCAAACGTTCTTCAAATTCGCCTCTGAATTTTGCACCCGCAACTAATGCGCCCATATCAAGAGAAACAAGTTTGACATCTTTCAAACTTTCCGGCACATCTCCCCTTACTATACGCTGTGCAAGTCCTTCAACAATAGCGGTTTTACCGACACCTGGCTCACCGATTAAAACGGGGTTGTTTTTTGTTCGTCTGTTTAAAACCTGGATAATTCTTCTGACCTCTTCATCCCTGCCTATTACAGGATCCAATTTTCCCTTTCTAGCAAGAGCTGTCAAATCAGTTGAAAATTTTTCAAGCGCTTTCATATTTTCTTCAGCATTTTTATTATCCACTTTTTTATTACCTCTTATTTTTTTCATTACATTTAAAACTTTATTTATGTCCACATTGTAATTTCTCAATAACAGTTGAATAGGGCTGTTATCAAGTTTTGTCATCGCAAGAAGAATTGATTCCGCGCTTATAAATTCATCCTTAAATTCTTCTGCCTGCTGCCCGGCTAAATCAAGCAACCGATAAGTCTGTGTTGACAAAAATACCTGTCCCGAAGGCGGACCGGAAATTGTCGGGAAAGAATTTACAACAGAAGCAATTTTATCGATAAAACCTTGATTTAAAAGTTTCAATTCTGTCAAATAATCTTTTATTGCGCCATTATCCTTAATCATGGCAAGCATTATATGCTCCGGCTGCATCTCTGAATTTCTGTGTTCCTGCATAATAGCTCCTGCAGAATTTAACAGCTCCTGAGAATAATTAGTAAACTTCTCAAAATTTGGCATACACGTCAACTCCTTTTACAAAAACTCTTATAATTATATTTTAACGTTAAATTATAAAAAAGTCATAGAAATTAATGTTTAATTAATTATTTGTATTGTGCGCTTGTATCGTTTATAACCTGTGAATTTTATGCGAGGAAGACTAATTCCCTCCCCCGTAATAACGCAATTTAAAAAATTTACAAAACAGCTTTTATAGCCTCAATCATGCCTGTTTCGTCGGCAATATTTTTTCCTGCAATATCAAAGGCTGTTCCATGCCCCGGAGAAGTTCTTATAATATCAAGGCCAATTGTCATATTAACGGTTTTACTTCCTGCGGTTGTTTTTATAGGGATTAGCCCTTGATCATGATAATTTGCAATATAGCAGTCAAAAACAGAACAACGGACGGCAGGAAGGCAAGATGACAGGACATCTTTTGATATCAGTTTACCCACACCTACCTTCTGTACTTCTGACAAATATTCCTTTGAAGCCTTAACAAACAATGTATCTGCAGGAAGCGGATTTGTAATATTAACACCTTTTGCACGCAATTCTTGAACAGCAGGAATTAAAATATCTATTTCCTCACGTCCTAGAACTCCATCTTCCCCTGCATGAGGGTTAAAGCCGCAAAGTGCAAATTTTGGTTCAATAATTCCTAAATGTTGTACAAAGAAATCTTTTAAGTTTGAAATTTTTTCAACAACCATATCTTTTGTTAAAATAATATCTTTTAAAGGTACATGACGGGTCAAAAGCAGGACTCTAAAATTTCCTGCAACAAAAAGCATTTCAGCAAGCTGATTGTCATGCGCGAGATATTTTTGTAAAATTTCGGTCTGCCCCCTGAATTTATACCCTGCAAGATATAAAGCATTTTTTGCAACAGGTGCTGTAACAATTGCTTTTGGATTCATTTCACAGGCTTTTTTTACTGATTGAAAAGAAAATTTTCCGGATTCTTTTGTGACTTTCCCAGGTTCAATATCTGAATTATAAGGGATTTCAATGATTTCATATTTATTACTAATAAGAAAAGATGCCGGGACAAATTCAGAATGACTTTTTTTCTCATAATAATCCAAAATTTTCTTATTAGAAATTAATACAACACTATTAGCCGGCAGATTAAGCCTATTTAATGCTTTAATTGTAATTTCTGCACCTATACCGTTGGGATCACCAGTTGTTATAACAATTTTATTCATTTTGCAATCCGCCATGGGTATCAAAATATCTTAAAATATCTATTAATGTATTTGCGTTCCCAAGGTTTCCCGACTTTGTGACAATCCATTGCGCATTATGATCAAGTGTCAGAGCAATTGCAGGAGCAACTTCATCAATAAGCTGTAGCTGATAAGCCCCTATTGCACTACAACATTTGAAAGATGTTTCACCGCCTAAAGTAATTAAAATAGCTTCCTTTTTGGCAAGAACACGCCTTGTGAGCTCTGCAAGAAAATCTGTAATAACATTTGCAAGATTAGCTTTAGTCAATTCTGCATTCAATGAATCTTCTGAAAATCCGTCAAATTCTTTAATCAAGTTAGAAGTATGAACAATTACTGTATTATCAAAACGCAAATTTGCAATTATTCTCTCAACCAAATCTTCATTAACACCTGCTAACACTGTTTTTAAATCCAAACTAATAAACAATACATCATCAAATTCATCACTTTTTTCAAGTTTATCAATTTGGTTAGCAGTAATTTGTGTTGCGCTGCCTGAAACTATAAATTTAGGCAGACGAGGAAAAGTTTTTATAATATGTTCATTCTCATCAAGATCAGCAAACCAAAATTCACTCAATGCCTGCGCAAAAGCAGAAGTCCCGGCGGGCAGTATTTTATAATCACATTTTTTTATGGCAAGTGCAACCTGTTCAACATCAACAGTAGAAACAGCATCTGTTACAATCAACTTTTTACCTTCAGTAATAAGTTCATTAATCCTTTGCAATATCGGACCAGCCCCTTTCATAACAGTTTTCAGTTCTATTTGACCAATTAATTCTTGATATTCCCGAGAAATTTGTGATTTAAGCAATGTCGGCAGGTGCGATTCAAAAATCGGAGCTTGAGGATCACGCGCCATTTCCGTTCTTTCAATTGGAATTCCTTTTAATAAATGATACCCGCCAACAGTTGTCCTTGTTTCCGCCGGAAAGGCAGGTAGAATAATTGAAGCATCATAATCTAGCGATGCAAGTATTCCTAAAACTTCAATCGCAATATTACCTCTTATTGTCGAATCAATTTTTTTA
Organism: Candidatus Gastranaerophilales bacterium; assembly: GCA_944326015.1. GTDB lineage: Bacteria > Cyanobacteriota > Vampirovibrionia > Gastranaerophilales > Gastranaerophilaceae > Stercorousia. The sequence continues at coordinate 24,684 of CALVCJ010000006.1, read as the reverse complement.
TAAAAATAATCCGGATTAAGTTTTTCTGATAACATCTTAGATGCCATAATAACTTTTTCATAAGCGATTTCCGGCTCAACGTTTCGTGATTCGGTTGAAATAGCCCAAGTTTGTGTATTTTTTATATTAAAAGGCTCAATTTCATCAGACAATAAAATTTGAGTATTTGCACCCTTTAAATAAAACTGCAGTGCAGTATCATTTGCACCAGTTAAATCATCGGCAATTATACCAACTATATTTGAATTAATTATCATATTTCCTGAATATCTCTTTTTGAACCAAGAAGCCTTATGTTGTTTGCAATTATAAGGAAATTCTCTCTTTCATTACCTGTTGCTTTATCAGTCCACTTATTCTGTCCTATTCTTCCGTCAACAGCGACCTGAATTCCCTTTTTAACGTATTCACCAGCAAATTCTGCAAGCTTGTCCCAAACATCAACATTGAACCAATCAGTAACTTCTGATTTCGTTTTGGCATCCCAGCGATTAACAGCTATAGAAAAATTAGCCTTAACTTTACCTGATTCAAAATATCTTATTTCTGCATCCCTGCCGACTCTGCCCACTAAAACTGCTGTATTCATTATTAAAAACCTCTTTTTATTTTTACAATAAAGATATTTTACAACAAAAAAAACTGATTATTACAAAAAATTTCTGTAACGTTTTGTAACATCTGTACTCAACACAATAAATTTAAAACGTATCTATCAAAATCGTCTATTTTTTAGCTACCACAGCATCAATCAAACCTTTGAAAAGCGGATGAGGATGCTCTGGTCGTGATTTGAATTCAGGATGAAACTGGCAGGCCACAAACCAGTCAAGGTTAGGAAGCTCCACTACTTCTGCGAGCATTCCGTCAGGCGACATACCGGAAAAAACAAGACCTGCACCTTCAATTTGCTCCAAGTATTCATTATTAACTTCATACCTGTGCCTGTGACGTTCTGAAATTCTTTCTTTTCCGTAAGCATTTGCTGCTTTTGAACCCTTTTTCAACACACAGTCGTAAGCTCCGAGCCTCATTGTACCGCCATAACCGTGAACATTTTTCTGCTCAAGCATTAAATCAATAACCGGATTTTGTGCATTTTCATCAAACTCTTTTGAATTTGCATCCCTAATACCTGCAACATGTCTTGCATATTCAATAACAGCACACTGCATGCCAAGACAAAGTCCCAAAAACGGAACATTATGTTCTCTGGCATAACGTATTACATTTAATTTACCTTCAATGCCTCTTACACCAAAACCACCCGGAACTACAACTGCCTGAACATCCTTCATTAATTCCTTACAGGAAGCATAATCAAGACAGTCTTCTGAATTTATCCACTTGATTTCGACTTTAACATCATCTGCATATCCGGCATGCCTCAAAGATTCTACAACAGAAATATAGGCATCGGAAAGTTTGGTATATTTACCAGCAATAGCAACTTTCACAGCGCCTTTTGGATTTTTAATTCTTTCAACAAGTTTTTGCCAGCCTGACAAATCTGCTTTTCTATTTTCAACTCTTAGCATTTCAAGAATAACTCCGGCCATATTTTGTTCTTCAAGAGCGAGCGGAACTTCGTAAATACTTTTCATATCGCGACACTCAATAACTGCTTCTTTTGGAACTGAACAGAAAAGAGCAAGCTTTTCTTTCTCTGTCTTTGGAATGGGTCTTGTTGTTCGGCAGACCAAAATTTCAGGCTGAATACCATAGCTTCTTAAAACCTGAACACTGTGCTGTGACGGTTTTGTTTTCAATTCTCCGGACGTTGGAAGATATGGAAGTAATGTAGTATGGATAGAAACAGCATTTCCTATACCGACTTCTGTTTTAAACTGTCTAATAGCTTCAATAAACGGTAAACTTTCAATATCACCTATCGTGCCGCCGATTTCAATTAACTGAAAATCAGGCTTAAACTGCTTTGTAGCTCCCATAATACGTGATTTAATTTCATTAGTAATATGCGGAATAACCTGAACGGTAGCCCCTAGATAATCCCCACGTCTTTCTTTTTCAATAACGGTTTGATAAACATTGCCGGAAGTAACATTGTTGTATTTCCCGAGAGAGGTATCAGTAAATCTTTCATAATGGCCTAAATCAAGGTCAGTTTCTGCCCCGTCATCCGTTACAAAAACTTCACCGTGCTGAAAAGGGCTCATTGTTCCGGGATCTACATTTATGTAAGGATCAAATTTCTGATTAATTACAGAAAATCCTCTTGCTCTCAATAATTTACCTAAAGAAGCGGCAATAATACCCTTTCCCAGAGAACTAACAACACCGCCTGTTATAAAAATATATTTAGTCATTTTACCACCTCAACACAACATTCAAAAAATTTTATATAATTATGCACTCACAGGGGATCGTTTTGTTCCTCTAAACCTGAATTAACTTTACCCCCCTTTTGTTTTGCTTTATATGCTTTTATTTAATTAATTTTCGGCACTTTAAAGAAACCATTTTCAACATCAGGCGCATTAGCCATCAAATCTTCTTTGCTGATTTCCTGAACAACTTTGTCTTCTCTCATAACATTACAAAAATCAATAACCTGACACATGGGCTTAACATTTGTAGTATCAACTTCGTTCATCTGATCAACATATTTTAGTACATCACCTAATTGTTTTGTATAAAGCTCTTTTTCATCTTGTGTTAATTCAAGTCTTGCAAGTTTTGCTACATGTTCTACATCTTTAATAGTAATCATTTTTCTACTCCGTTATTGTATAATACTAACACAAAAATTTTTCATGCAGCAAAAATTATTACGTAAATTTAATGATTTCTAAAACAAAAATATTATGCTATAATATAAGTAAAGTGGAGATTAATTTGTTGGAAAGTAAGAAAAAAAACAGTATTGAAGACCTTGACGAACAACTTCTCGCCTACAAAGCCTGCAAAGACGAGAAGAAAAAAAGAATGCTTCATCTCAATATTGTAGAAAACGGAATGCTTCTGGTTAAAAAGATTGCAGGAAACATTGCTGCTCAATCAGGGATTTCCAATGAAGATTTAGTTCAAGTAGGATCAATAGGTTTAATTAAAGCAATTGAATTTTTTGACCCTGATAAAAATGCGAAATTCAAAACTTATGCATCATATTTTATTAGAGGTGAAATTAAACACTATCTCAGAGATAAAGCTTCAATGATTAAAGCTCCGAGAGAGCTTCAGGAACTTGTTTTTAAAATCAGCACTGCCATTAAACAGTTAAAAGGACGAGGTATTGAAGACCCGTCAGAAGAACAGATTGCAAATATTGTCGGTATATCGGTCAGCAAAATTCATGAAGTAATGGAAATTGAATTGTGCAAAAGTACACTATCTCTTGATCAGGCGATATCTTCTGTAGACGATGATGATTTAACGCTTATTGATAAAATTCCATCAGGCGACTATCAAGAATTTATGAATTCGTATGAAAATAAAATAATGCTCGCTGCAGCAATCAAAAAATTACCGCAAGACTTACAGCAAATTATTGAAATGAGTTATTATCAGGATTTAAATCAGCGTGAAATATCTGAAAAAATCCACATTTCACAGATGCAGGTTTCAAGAAGACTGAAAAAAGCTTTGAGTAAAATGTACGAAATAATAAAATCTAAAGATGGCAATTAAAGGAGACACAAAAAAATGGGAGCAATGATTATATTTTTAATACTTGTATTTATTACCGGATTGTGTATAGGAAGTTTTTTGAATGTCGTAATTTTAAGAACTTTGAGCGAAGAATCTATTGTTTTTCCGGCTTCAAAATGCCCTAAATGCCAGACACCTTTAAAATGGTGGCATAACATACCGGTTCTTTCATATTTATTTTTAAGAGGGAAATGTGCATTCTGTCATGAACGTATAAGTATCCAGTACCCAATAGTAGAACTCTTCACAGCTATTATATTTACACTTATGTTTATGAAATTCGGAGTAAGCATTGACCTTGTATTTGCCTGGATAATTTCATCTTTGCTTATTGTAATTGCAGGAACTGATATTAAAGAAAAAGTTGTTTATGATCTTCACGCATATCTTCTGGCCGGAATTGGTTTTTTGTATGCAATTATTGTAACATGCATATCACTTTACCAGATTCAACAGGCAGGAACACCTTTTGAATTTACTAAATATATAATTATGAATAACCCTATCACAATGTCACTTCTCGGAATTCTTGCAGGTATTGTTATTTTAGAAATTTGTGCAAGGGCTGGTTATTTAATAGTCGGAACAAGAGCTTTCGGTGAAGGTGACACTTTTATTGCAGCAGGCCTGGGAGCACTTCTCGGATGGAAGGCATTATTAGTAGTTCTTGGAATGTCTGTTATTATTCAGGTAATTTTATTCCTGCCTATATTTATAAAGGGAATGATTAAAAATAAAGATTGGAAAACACTTATAACATTTTTAGTTTTTGTATTATTTGCAATAACATTTTATGCATTACAATATTATAGAGCTATAACCGTTGAAAATATTGCATTATATACAGCATTTGCCATTGTTCTAGGAATTTTGGGCATATTATCATGTATATTTATATTCAAAGGTTTGAGAGAACACCCTGAAAACAGAACATATATGCCGTTTGGACCCGCAATGGTAGCAGCTGCATTTATTGCTCTTTTATTATAAAAAATTTATGCTGAACTTTGTTTCAGCATCTAAAGAAAACATCTACGATATATTTCAGATTCAAGCTCACTGTAATCACCGGTGAGCTTTTCTAATCTTTTGCATGCAATTTCAGCAACAGGCAAAACATGCGAACAGTCATCTTTATTGTTAATATAGCAGCACATCATGCATACATTTGTTTATTGACTGAATTTCGTAAATCTTCATACCTATATCTTCTATCATATCAGCGAGATTTGCCATAAATCCTCCTATGTTTATATTGATTAAATCATAGTAAACTATGACATAATCAAAGTTTATCATGTTGTAAAATTTATGTCAATACACGATAATAAAAAAATGAATATACGAGCATTAGGTTTAAATATACGAGCAGAACGAAATCGAAAAGAATTATCACAAGCTGAATTAGCAGAAAAAGTAAATATGAGTGAAAATTCTATAAATGCAATTGAACGCAGTAAACAAATACCAAGCGCAATAAATCTGTATCTGATTGCCAGAGCTCTTGAAGTCGATATAAATGAACTATTTAAAGGTATTGAAAAAAATTCTTAAATATGCTATATAAAATATTTAAAAAGGATTTTACATATGAGTACAAACAGCCAATTTGAAAATTTTAGACCGCTTGATGCACAGCTTATTAAGGATGTCGAGAAGGTTTTGTCTAAACTTAATATTTCACAAACTCTGGCTATTGAATTGTATTACAATGAAATAGCTCGAACAGGCAAGTTACCGTTTAACATTGAAATTCCTGATGAACAGACATTAAAAGCAATTCAAGACGCAGAAAGCAAAAAAAATTGCAAATCTTTTAACAATATTGAATCTTTAATGGATGATCTGAATGATTAAAACTTATTACCCGCACAAACCAGTTCAAAAAAGATTACAAATTGGCATTAAAGCAGAAAAAAGATATGTCTAAACTTGAGACAGTCCTAAAAATTCTGATTACAGACGAAAAATTACCTGACAAATACAAAGACCATCTGTTAGTCAATTATAATTCATGCAGAGAATGTCATATAACTCCTGACTGGCTTATAATATACAAAATTGTTGATGATGAGTTATTCTTAATCAGGCTAGGTTCTCATTCCGAATTATTTAACAAGTAGCTTAAACCGACAATATTTTCAAAGCTTCTTTCAAAATTTCTTCAGCGGATGCTTTGTCGTTCAGTGTTGCAAGAGCTTTCGAAATTGCATCCTGTATTTCTTTACGTTCGTAGCCGAGAGATACCAGAACCATTTGAGCATCTTCAACTGCCCTGTCATCAATTTTGGCAGGAGTGATTGAAGTTATTTTTATAGGTTCCTTTGTTTGATAATTCATCAATCTGTCTTTTAATTCAAGAATAATCTTCTGTGCTAATTTCGATCCCACGCCTTTTGCACGGGTAAGTTCTTTGTAGTTCCCATCAATTACAAACCCGATAAGTTCTGAGGATTCGAATTCGTCAAGCAGTGTAAGTGCCATTTTAGAACCTACACCTGATACGGAAGTCAGGATATTGAAAATATCTCTGTCTTCCTTGTGCAAAAAACCGCAAAGACTCATTTTGTCCTCTCTATGTAAAAGAACGGTATAAATTTTTATATCTCCGTCAGGCATTTGAGAAAAATCTCTGCCGGTAACCTCAAGAAGATAGCCTATCCCTGAAGTTTCAACAGTTATATAAGTTCCCTTGGATGAATTTGATTTGTTTGTTAAAATCCCTTTTATATAATCGTACATCAATTTCCCCTTAAAGTTCTTCTTATTACGGCAATATCCTGATCAAGATTTTTATTTGTTTTTAAATCATCTCTTATTTTTTCATAAGAATAGAGCATTGTTGTGTGTTTTTTCTGAAAGAATTCTGCAATACTTTCAAAACTTTTTTGAGTAAGCTCGCGCGCCATATAAACCGCAACATGACGGGCTGATGAAACACGCTGGTTTCTTGCGGAACTCAAAAAATCTTTCAAAGATACACCGTAATATTCTCCTGCCGCCCTTGCGACTTTTTCAATTGTAAGTTCTTCTCTTGACGCTTCACAGTTCAATACTTTTTTTGCATAAGCAAGAGTAAGTTCTGTTTTTTCAATATCTGCATAAGCACTGACTTTATTAAAAGCCCCTTCAAGCTCTCTGACATTGTTTACAAAATTTTTGGCAATATATTCAAAGACATCAAAATCGGCTTTAACATTAGCCTGCTCCGCCAGATTTCTCAAAATTGCAACACGTGTTTCAAAATCTGGAGGAGTAATATCAACCATCAATCCCATTTCAAAACGTGTTCTCAGCCTGTCGGGAAGTGTCGGAATATCTTTGGGTAGTCTGTCCGATGTTATAACAATCTGCTTATTTTTGTTATGCAGACTGTCAAATGTATGGAAAATTTCTTCCATTGTATAAGTTTTACTTTCCAGAAACTGAATATCATCAATCAAAAGCACGTCAACATTTCTGTATTTCTGCCGGAATTTATCCATACGTGCGTTTCTGTCGTTGCCTCCGCACTGAATATTTTTAATTAATTCATTAACATATTCTTCTGTTTTAATATATTTAACTTTTAATTTAGGTTTATTAAAAATAATGTAATGTCCTATAGCCTGCATCAAGTGCGTTTTCCCGAGTCCTGATGCACCGTAAATAAATAAGGGATTGTATTTTTTAGCAGGGTTCTGAGCGACAGCAAGAGCGGCAGCGTGAGCAAAGCGGCTGTTTTCTCCAACCACGAAGTTTGAAAATTTATACTTCAAATTCAGATTTGCAGAAGACTGCATTTGTGCAAGATTATCCATTATCCTGCTTTCATCAGTCTCCGGCAGAGAACGTTTTGCTCTCTGGAGTTCCTTTTTCTTCTCTTTCTGGTAAGTTTCAGCAAACTCCTCGTCATAAACTATGTTATAACTTATATTTTTACCGAATGCATTTTTTAGCGCTTCAAGAATTTTCGAATCATGCTGAGATTTAATTGCCTGCGGGGCAAGCGCATGAGCAGTAATCAAGGTTAAAACATTTCCGTCAAAAGATACAGGTTTTAGAGGCTCAATCCACATTTTAAAAGTCGGAACAGTCTCTGAAAGCTCCTCTTTTGCTTTACTCCATATCTCTTTTTCATCCATAATTTAATTTTACTATAAAAATATCTTTTTATTTATAAGTTTGACTATTTGTTAAAATTGAATCAAATTCTTCTTTATACTCATTTCGAAAGTATAAATTGTTATATTCAGGATATACATAATAATTTTTTATAATATACTCATACACAGGCTTTGCATAACTCTTAACATGATATCCCCAAATATCAATATCCTTATAAAAAATTATTAACTTAACCTTTTTATTTTCCAAATCTTCGATAACTTTTTCATTGTTACCAGGCACAATTGCCTGCCAAGGTAAATAAAAGATATTTTTGTTCGCCGGTTCTCTTTTATATGCATAATATACTCTAGGCTCAAGAGGCATAGCCCAAATTTTGTCTTCTTGCATCAGAAGCTTATCTACAATATTTTCATTGTTATATTGAATGGGGTTATTACGAAAAATAGATATTATATTAACAAATAGTTTACTACAAAAGTAAAAATTTATGCTTATATAAGGATAAAATACGGTGTTTATTGTCAATAAAATAAAAATTAAAAAAGATATTAATTTTAAAAATTTATTTTGGCAAAACTTAACAATATCTTTTAATACCAGAACTGAAATATAGATAATTACATAATAATAAGCTGCATCATGAAATCCTTGACGCATTTTCAATAAGAATACATAAAAGAATGAAAATACAGCCAAATCATATTTTTTCTTAAAAATCAATTTCATCAAAAAGTATAAAAATATAAATTTATAGAAAAATTCTATAAAACTCTTGTCAAAGAAAAATAATGATCCGATATTTTTAAAATGTTTTGCAATCAATGTAAAAGGGGTATCCATTCCGTTAAATAGAGAATAATACTTTGTGTTAAACAAATATCCGTTCTGAATAAAATCACTAAAACTTCCGGTAATTAACATATATACAATCCAGATAAGAAACGGACACAACATAATACTTATAAACTTCAAATCTTCCTTCAGCAATTTTAAAGAATATTTAAAATTATTATTAATAAAACGTATTGAAAAATAATACACCCCCAAAAATATAACAGGATACACTGATATAAGAGTCGATAATACGCAAAAAGGTATGGCAAAAGCAATCGCAATCATCCCAATTGTAGAAAACTTGCATCCGGGATTGTTAAAAACAGTTATAAATATAGTCAATGCACCGATTGCGAAAAAACTATCTGCAAGCACCCAATAACCATTGAATAATGGAAATGTCATTAACAAAATCAAAATGTAAAATAACATCCATAAATTTTTTAAACCGTTTCTAGTATAAAAATTCAATAGAAAAAAAGAACTGCCCAAAACTAAATAATAAAAAAAACATCTGAAGAAATCAAACGAAACATTGTCTGTAAATAAATATGGAATACTCATTACAAAATAAGGTAAAGGCATATGGTGTGAAAAAAAATCCTTATATATAACGTATCCTTTTGAAATAAGCCAGGATCCCGTAAGAATATCATCCTCATCGCAAAATCTTAGCCCCGATGTGTAAGAATATGCAAAAAAAATAATAATTATAAATAATAAAATATAAATGAACTTCTCTAATAATTTCATATGCTTTTCCGTAGCTTTGAAAAATCAATTATAGCTTTAATTCCTATCTTACATATTCTTTTTATATTAATAAAATTAGTTCCTTTTTTTCTTTGCTCAAATGTTATAGGGACAAACTTCACATTTTCCGAATTTTTGACAAATAAAACAGATAATAATACATTAGCCAAATTGTAATTTTTCGGAACCTTGCAGACATATTTTCTTAAAATATCAGCTTTCATCAAACGAAAAGGAGTATTTGCATCAGTAATGCTGACTTTAAAAAATAACAGGATAACATATTTAAGAACCTTCGTAACAATTTTTCTGAAAAAACCATCCTGTCGAGATTGTCTATGACCTATTATTACATCATACTCAAACCTCAAACTCCAGAAAGCCCAAAATTCTGAAGGTTCTGTCTGATCATCAGAATCTGTTTGAAATACATAAGCCGCACCACTTTCTAAAGCATAATTATAACCGTATAAAACAGCTGCCCCATGTCCGCCGTTTTCTTTTCTTATAACAACTAAATCCGGAAAAATTTTTTGTAAATTTTTAAGAATTGCATAGGTATTATCCGTAGACGAATCATCAACAATAACAAGCTTTGAGTGCCCCCCCCCCGACGAAATTTTTTCAACTATTTCATACCAATCAGCAACTACCTTCTCAATATTTAATTCTTCATTATACGCAGGAATAACGATAAATAATTTATCTTCCATACCACCCAAAACCTCCAGTATTTATTATATACTATAATAATAATTTATACAACACAACAGCACATGAAACGGATAAATTCAAAGATTCTACAGAAGATGTCATTTCAATTTTAACTTCTTTTGTGGCAAAATTAATCAATTCATCAGAAAGCCCGTCTGCTTCAGACCCGAACATTACAAGAAAAGGCTCATTTACTTTAAAACTTTTCAAATAATTTTTCGAGCGCGGAAGTGTTGCGACACGCTCATAGCTTTTAAAAACGGCTTGAAGCTCTTTAAAATCTTCAATATAAACAACAGGAATTTTCCAGAGATTTCCAACAGATGCTCTGACACACTTAGGATTATAAATGTCAGCGCATTCCCGGCCATAAACAACTACAGCATCTGCCCCGAACGCTGTTGAAGTTCTTAAAATTGTACCAAGATTTCCCATATCTTTTACATTTTCAAGAAGCACAACTTTTTTGGCACCAGATAAATTATCTACAGTATAATTCTTTTTGAACGCAACAGCAACAGCATCAGGCGCTGTATCAGTTGTAGAAATCTTTTTCAAAACAGATTCCGTTGTTAAAATAGCCTTATCTTCAAGAAATTCGTATTTTTTCTCATCAGCCACAAATGCGTATTCAATCTCAATTCCCGCATTAAAGGCTTCTTCAATACATTTAAAACCTTCAAGCAAAAATTTGTTTTCTTTATCGCGGAATTTTTTCTGCTGCAGTTTGACGGTTTCTTTTACCAGATTATTATTTACACTTGTAATTTCCTGCATTTTTATAAAACCTCAAATTCTTTGAGCCACTCTTTTTCCTGTTCCGACAAAAGCGAAAAATCAATAAGTTTTTTTTCATAATTCATATGAACAAAAGAACGAATTTTCCCGTCTTTCATATAGCAGGAATTTTCCAGCCTTACGCCGAAATAATTTTCATTATAAAGCCCCGGCTCAATTGTAAAACACATATTGTCTTTAATTTGAACTTTTGCCATTTCATTTTTGCTTAAATTCGGCGGATATTCGTGAACACTGATACCTATACCATGCCCTAGACCATGATTGAATACAAATCCGTCTATTTCATTTTCCGAATAAATTTTTCTTGCAATAGCGTCAATGCTAAATCCCTCCACCGCACTTGCGGTTCCTTTTTCTTTACAAGGGAAGCAGAGGTTATATGCATTCAAAAACATTTTTAAAACTGTTGTATAAACGCGTTTTTGAAGTTCAGACGGTTCGCCTTTTACAAATACTCTTGTAATGTCCGTTGCAAGTCCCTGTTCGTAATACGCGCCGCAGTCAATCAAAACAAGACTTCCGTCTTTTAAAATTTCATCTTTTGAACATTTTGAATAGTGAGCAAGAGCCGAATTTTTATCTTTTGCGACAATTGATTTAAAGCTTAAACTCTTTGCACCGAAACGTTTAAATTCTTTTTCAAGCTGACGGGCAATATCAAATTCCGAAATATTATCATTATTTTCAATATAATCACGGATTGCTTTTACAGCCATATCAGTACGTCTGAAAGCTTCTTTGTAATGCTTGATTTCATCAACCGTCTTAACAGATTTCATCAACTTAATCGGACTGTTATCAAGAATTTTAACCTTATCACCGATTAAGGCAAAATCATAAGCATTAATTGTTGATTTATCAACAAAAATATTTCCCTGATAACTTTGCACAAAATCATCAATATCGTCAAGCAGACGTGCTCTGTCTGCTAAAATCACAGCCTTGCCGTGAATTTTACTTGAATAATTTTTTGAAAAATCTCTTAAATTGAAGAGATAAGAAACTTCCTCAAGATCCGTAATCAAAACAGCGCCGTCATAATTTATATTTTTAATTTTCTCTTCTACAGGAACACCTTCTACTTTCACAACATTTGAGCTGTCATAAACAATCTCTTTATCCAGCGGGTCAGTGTCAAAATATTTAAGCGCAACTCCTTTAGATTTTAAATATTCAACACGCTTTTGAGAATTTTTCTTTGAAAAAATACCAAGAATTTTGCCTTCTGGAACCTTTTTTACAAGTTCTTCTAAAAAAGACTGACCTGTTTGAAGTTTTACAACTGAAATAATATCATGATTAACCTCTAAATCTGCCTGAATATGATATCTTCCGTCAACAAACAGATAAATTGTTTCGGGCGTAACAAGCGCATCGCCGGTTGATCCTGAAAAATCCGTCAATTTATATCTTGAATTTTCATCTAAAGGTGTATATTCCTCCAGATATTTGTTTGCAGAATTCACAAGCAGGTATTCAATGCCCTGCGCTTTCATAAATTCACGAATATTTTCAACAGCACTAATCATCAATCATGCCTGTTAATTGAATTAAATGCCAGCCAAACTGAGTTTCAACAGGCTCAGAAATTTCTCCGATTTCTTTTAAAGAAAAAGCTGCATCTTCAAAAGATCTTACCATAACCCCCTTTTTAAAAAAGCCTAAATCTCCGCCGTCACGTCCGGAAGGGCAAAGTGATACTTCTTTTGCAGCATCGGCAAATGATTTACCGCCTTTGATTTCCTCTAACAAATTTTTAGCTTCGTCCTCAGTTTTTACTAAAATATGACTTGCTCTAACTTCTCTTAACATGTTTCACTCCTTACCATCTTCTCAAAAAAAATTATAACATTAAAAAAATTTTTATTCAAATAAAAAAGACTCATAGTGCGGGAGGACAAAAAGCCTACATCAAACATAGAGTCTTATATGAAAAAAATTTATTATCTTTTTGGGAATAAGCTTGCTATATTTTCAACCAAACCGCTTAAAGAAAAAATCTTGTCGCAACCCCGAAAAAGTGCCTGGATATAACAAGCTTACATATACATAATAACGCTTTTTGCAATTGTTTTCACCACTCCCGAGAATGACTTTTTACATTTAAAACTAACAAACTTGAACTAATCCTTAAGGATTAGAATTATATCTTTATCTGAAGAGCAGAAGTTCAGAGGGTAAGAAGGCAAGCTTATTACATTTATAGATGTGCGGGTATAATTAGCACGTTAAGATGCAGTTTTCACCAAACAATGTCTAAATTGTCACCCTGAACTAGTTTCAGGGTCTAAATTTTGAGTGATGCTGAAATAAGTTCAGCATGACGTTTTACCAATAGTTGGTGTAAACTGCGTTATAAATCCCTAACAATAACTATTGCAAAAAAAATTTTTTTATATTATATTAGAAATATGCGGAAGTAACTCAATGGCTAGAGTACCTGCCTTCCAAGCAGGCTGTTGCGAGTTCGAGTCTCGTCTTCCGCTATTTTTGTACTTTCTTATAAAATTAAGGGTTACGAGACTTCGAACTGGTGTGCTGCTCATGATGTTTGCAGCATACGGAGTTCAATCCTTTCATGTTAAATCGGAGTTATATGCATGATTGATGAAATAGTATCTTTTGCAGATAAACTGGACAAAATATTTGCAACTTTTAAAGTTGATTTGATTGCTGGGACAATTATCAACATTATACTAATAATTGTTCTTTTTAAGCTGACAGATATCTTTATAAATAAACTCAAAGAAAGATTCATAAAATCTGAAGACAGTCCTTTACCTGTGGATCATATAATTCCGCTAATAGGTAAAATAATCAAATTTCTTATTGCGTTTATTCTTATTGCATCCTTTTTACAAAGTCAAGGTTATTCACTCACATCTTTAATTGCAGGTTTCGGAATTACAGGTTTGGCAGTAAGTTTTGCCGCGCAGCAAACTATTTCATCTATTTTCGGAACAATTGCACTTCTTAGTGACAAAGTTTATAAAATCGGTGATTACGTTAAAATTAACGATCTTGAAGGTACTATAGAAGCAATAAGTATCCGTTCAACCAAAATCAGAAGTCTTGAAAATTATATAGTAACTGTACCTAATGACATGGTTGCAAACAGTATTATATCTAATGTATCAGAAGCTAATAAACGAAGAATTGATGTAATTTTCGGAGTTACTTACGATACTCCTGACGAAAAGCTCAAACGCGCAATCGAAATAATCAATGAAGCTGCTATTGAAAATCATGATATATATCACGATTTTAATACTTTCATGCATGAACTTGACAGCAGTTCAATTAATATACGCTTTATCGGATACGCAAAAACCAAATCTTATGACACTTTTGTAAAAATAAAAGGAGCATTTCTTCTTGATGTAACCTCTCGTTTCAGAAAAGAAGGAATTGAATTTGCATTCCCGTCACAAACTGTATATATGGGAAAAAATGAAAATTAAAATTATTGCTCTCGGGAAAATTAAAGAAAAGTTTCTAAAAGAAGGCATTGATGAATTTTTAAAACGTCTGACACCTTATGCGGCAGTTGAGGTTATTGAAATTCCTGCTATAGAGATAAAAGATGAAAATTTGATATATAAAGTATTGGAACAGGAAGGCGAAAAAATTCTTTCACACATAAAGCCGCAATCCTATGTAATAACGCTTGAAATTAAAGGCAAAATGCTTTCATCGGAAGAATTTGCACGAAAAATTGAAGAACTTACAAATGACGCCATTTCAGAAATAGTTTTTGTAATAGGCTCCTCCTGCGGGATTTCTCCAATAGTATCAAACCGCGCAAATTTAAAAATGAGTATGTCCAAAATGACATTTCTTCATCAATTTGCCAGACTTATTCTGACTGAGCAGATTTACCGAGCTTTCAAAATTATTAAAGGGGAAACTTACCACAAATAGACGACATAAAGTTTTTCGCCTGATGTTATAATAAATCCAACGGTAAAAAGGAGAAATTATAATGAGAGAATTTGAATTTAATCTTTCTATGGAAGAACTTGAAAAACGTACAAATAAAGATTACTTAATGACAAAAAAAATGCTGAAATGCAATGCGCCGGAATATCTTGCACTTCAAGAAGGGGACAAAGAAACGCTTAAACATCTTGTCAAAGCCGCATACATTTTAGAAAAAATTAATATGCAGATTGACTGCCATCACAATCTTGAATTTAAAGCATTTCTTGAAAGAGAAGTAGAAAAAGGAAACAAACAGGCAGAACTTACCAAAATCCTCTTTGATGCGCAAAAAGGCATGAACGCAATTGATACAATGTCAAATAAAATTAATCTTGCAAAAGGAATAAAAGAATTCCCGGGCAAAGGCGTTTACCCCGAAGATCTTTCAAAAGAGGAATTCCACGTCATCCTGACAAAAATGATTAATGAAGGAAAAATTGAAGAAGTCAAAAAAATTCTTACCCAGCGCTCTGTTGTTGAACGAAAAGGTGACGAACTTATCGGTATTGATTACATTGACAAATTCAAAAAAGATTTTTCAAAAATGGCTGATGAAATAGATAAAGCCGCGGAAACATCAACTAATGAAGATTTCGCAGAATACTTAAAACTTCAGGCCAAAGCACTACGCACTGCAGATCCTATGCTTGACGCTTATGCAGACAAAAAATGGGCAACCCTGCAGGATACACCGCTTGAATTTACGATAACAAGAGAGAATTACGAAGATGAAATGACCGGCACAATTGCCGAAAACAAAGAACTTTCTGAACTTCTTGAAAAACATGAAATTAAAGCAACGCCGAAAGATTTTCTCGGCGGACGTGTCGGGATTGTCAACAAAAAAGGTACAGAGGCATTAATGTCAATAAAACAATATCTTCCGACTCTTGCCAAAAATATGCCGTATGCTGACGAATACGAACAAAATATTAATCCGAACAGCGATGCAAAACAAACAATGGTTGATGTTGATTTGGTTGCTGTAACAGGAGATGTCGGTGCATACAGAGGGGGAATTACTCTGGCTGAAAACCTTCCGAATGACGACAAACTCTCACTCACGATAGGTGGAGGAAGAAGAAACGTTTACCACAGACAAATTCGTTTCATTAGCGATATGAAAAAACTTCAGGAAAGATTAGATGCAATTTTGGATAAAGATCAGCACCAATTCTATCTTGATGAAGCTGATCACTGGTTTACAATAGGACATGAAAACGCGCATTCTCTCGGGCCTAAAAAGGCTTGCGAAACCTTAGGCAAATACCGCAATATCATAGAAGAAAATAAAGCAGATATGGGTTCTCTGGCTTTTGTTGATCTTTTAACAGAACTCGGGATGTATACAGAAGAACAGAGGAAACGAATTATTGTAACAACAATCGCCGACAACTTCTTAAAATCTAAACCGACACTTAGTCAGGCTCACAGAGTCCGCACAGTTATGCAGAACAAGTATTTTGCTGAGCGCGGGGCATATGACATTATTGACGGAAAAATACACGTTAATATAGATAAAGTTGTACCAATCGCAAAAGAAATGCTTGCAGAAATTGTAAGAATTCAGATAGAAGGAGACTTTTACAAAGCAAAAAAATATGTTCTTGATAACTTTGTCTGGACAGATAATATGGAGCTTATCGCCCAAAAGCTGCAGAAAATAAACAAAACACTTAACGGAAGAACAGAATCAGAACTTGCAGAAAAATTGCTTAATGAATGATAAATAACTCATATCCGGCATTTCATTCTCATGCCGGATTTTATTATTTATTAGGGTAGTTACAAAAAATAAATATTGTGATAGAATATTATTGTAAAAATATTAGAATAATAAGAAGGGATATTTTTAATGAAAAAAACAATTAAAACTTTAATATTAACGTTAGTTGTCACAATGGGATTAAGTGTCTATGCCGGAACACCTATTCCGTCACGCAATCCGGAAATTGCAAATGCGCTACAGAGTCAAACCGCAAAAACATATATCAGCGTGAATCCGCTTGATATTATTGCACGACCCAATTTTTATCTCAATAAAAATGTTAAAATTAAAGCCAAATTCGATAAATTCTCAACACTCGGTCTAGATTACAAACCAGCAATGAGAAGCTCTGAAAAATATATCTCATTTCTCATTCAAAGACCAGATATAACGGATCATAACATCCCGCTTTCAGAACTAAAAATATTTTTAGAAAGAACCGAAGCTGAAAAGTATATTGAATTGAATTCAGGTGATATTGTAGAATTTACAGGTAAAATCTTCTCAAATGCGTTAGGTGATGCCTGGATGGATGTCGATAAATTTTCAGTAATAAGCAGCTCTAAAACAAAAGAAGAAGCTAAATAAATTCACTATACTTAATGGAGTTAAGACATGAGCGATAAAAAAAATGAGGTATTTTTAACAATTCACGGTCACTTTTACCAGCCGCCAAGAGAAAATCCATGGCTGGAAGCTATAGAACTTCAAGACAGCGCACTTCCTTATCACGATTGGAATGAAAGGATAAACATAGAATGTTATAACCCTAATTCCGTTTCAAAAATTGTCGACAGCAGGAATAGAATTCTTGATGTTGTAAATAATTATGAGCATATGAGTTATAACTTTGGTCCGACTCTTCTTTCCTGGATGGAACAATTCGCTCCTCTGACTTACGAACGGATTATTAAAGCTGATATTGAAAGTATCTCAGAACATAACGGTCACGGCAATGCAATTGCTCAGGTATATAACCATATTATTATGCCGCTTGCAAACGAACATGACAAGCAAACACAAGTAAAATGGGGAATAAAAGATTTTGAATTCAGATTCGGAAGAAAGCCTGAAGGAATGTGGCTTGCTGAAACAGCAGTTGATGATAATACTTTGAGAATTCTTGAAGAAAATGGAATCAAATTTACAATATTATCTCCTTATCAGGCTGAAAAATTCAGAAAAAAAGGAGACAAAGACTGGACAGATGTAAGCTGGGGAAATATTGATCCTGCTCGCTCATACAGATATTACATAAAATCAGCCCCCGGAAAATTTATTGATCTTTTCTTTTACGACGGTGCAATTTCTCGCTCTGTTGCCTTTGATGAGCTTTTGAAAGATGGGAATAAATTTATTAAACGGCTCAAAGAAGGAGTTTCGGACTGCAGGGATTATCCGCAGCTTGTTCATATTGCAACAGACGGTGAAAGCTACGGTCATCACACTAAGTTCGGAGATATGGCGCTTTCTTATGTCTTAAAAATAAAAGCAAAAGATGAAGGCTTTACCATAACAAATTATGGTGAATACCTTGAAAAATACAGAAGCGATTGTGAAGTTGAAATAAAACAAGCATCAAGCTGGAGCTGTTTCCACGGTGTAGGCAGATGGAAAGAGGATTGTGGATGCTCTACAGGCGGACATCCCGGATGGAATCAGAAATGGAGAAAACCTCTAAGAAATGCTCTTGATTATCTCAGAGACGAATTGTCAATAGTTTATGAACAAGAGGGATTGAAATATTTTGATAACGTATGGGACGTTAGAAATAACTATATTTCAGTCATTCTAGACAGAAACGAACTTAACGTAAAAAAATTCCAGCAGGAAAACTTTAAACCGGAGCTTTCAGATGAAGAAAAAGTCCGCGCAATGGAATTATTAGAAATTCAGCGCCAGGCAATGCTTATGTACACAAGCTGCGGATGGTTCTTCTCAGAAATATCAGGAATTGAAACAGTGCAAATTATGAAATATGCGGCACGCGCAATGCAGCTTGCTTCAAGATTTACAAATAAAAATCTTGAAGAAAATTTTCTGAATATTCTAGCTCAAGCAAAAAGTAATATACCCGAACATGGTACTGGAAAAGATATTTTTGAGCGTTTTGTAAAGCCTTCAATCGTTACAATGAAACAGATTGCAAGCCTCTGGGCGCTATCTTCCCTTTATGAAGACTTTGAAGATGAAGAGAATGTGTATTGCTATACAATAAAAAAACATGCTTATAAACAGGTCCACAAAGGCTCATCGACATTTGTTGTCGGACATATTGAAGTGCAGTCAAAAATTACCATGCAAAAATCAAATCTGATATTTGCACTTATGCAATACGCCGGGGGAGACTTCCACTGTGCAATTAAAGAATACTCTGATGATATAGAATTTAACAAGATTAAAACAAACCTCATAAAAACATTCTTGATGAATCCTTTGACTGAAATAATCAGAGCTCTCGACGAATATTTTGGCAAAGAATACTTTACTCTTAAAGATATATTCATAGAAGAAAGAAGAAAAATTCTTCAAATCTTGCTGAGAGGAAAACTTGAAAAATTTTCCCAAATTTATCAGGAAATGTATGATGAAGGCAAAGGTTCAATATATCATTTGCAAGGTTTAGGGCTGAAAGTTCCTGACGAATTTAAGATTTCTGCAGGCTATGCTCTTAGCCACAAGTTTAATGATATAGTTGTACATTCCGGCGGATTTATGGAAGATGAGCTTATTCAACAGGCTACTGATATTAATTATGAAGCGAAAAAGATAGATATTCAGCTTGATAAAACACCTTCCAATAAAATATTTGGGAAAAAGATTCAGCAGAATATTTCAAGACTTGTTCACAGTTTTGAAATTCAACAGGCTGATGTTATTCTTGAACTATTTTCAAATATTCAAAAACTTGAGCTTCAGGTTGATATCGCGGAATCTCAAAACATATATTTTTCGAAAATTTATCACAGAATAGGTGACATAATTGATTCAGGAGCCATAAATAATCGTTCTTCTAACAAAAAATTTGTTGAAATGCTATTGGAAATCGGTGAAGACTTGAATATTAATACAGAATTCTACAGAAAAAAACTGGACAAATTGTTGTTACAATAAAAATATTACCAGTTTTCAGAACCATATCTTTTATACAAATTAATATTCTTCCTGATTTTGCTCTGTACTGAATCAATTTTGTCCAGCATTTGCGAATCAGATGTTCTATGCTTTAAAAGCTCAAGCTCAATGAGTTCTTCTTTAAGAAGTCTCACTTTTTGCTTTTCTTGTTCTCGCTGCCAGAAAAGCCACCCCTCAAAACCACAACCCGGCGGGACAATTGACCATGGAGAAGACGGACAATGCCTGCAAAGCGTCAAACGTGTGTGATATCGGGAACACAAATTATCATCCCCTAAATATTTACAACAATAAAATGTTATTTCTTCTTCATTATAATTACCGTCATCAATTAAACGGTTTATAATATTGTCTACAACAGCTGCATCAACTTTTCTTGCAACTTCAATAGATTCATAAGGCTCAAATAAAGACAAAAAATCTGACGCACCTTTTTCCCCTTTTTGAGAACGCTTTTTTAATTCTTTATAAGGAATTGAAGTCGTAACCACCCTGCAACATTTACCGCACATGTGACATAGATATTCAGGACGTCTTGCAAGATAATTTTCTTCGTAACTGCTCATAATTAAATTATATTTAGCATGGTATAAATAAAAAATTATGTTACAAATCTTAATAAAAAGGCAATATTTCTATAAAATAACACTTTATAAATATAAGTAGTAAAAGGGTAGTTTATAAATGCAAAGTTCAGTAGGACAAAAAAATATACAACAGTCACAGGTGACGCCTCAAAGTCAGCAGCAGCGTCCTCAAAAGCCAATGCAGCAGCAGATTCCACAGGCACAATACCATTATCAAGCATATCCCCAAAATCAGACTGTTCAAGTTCCAAACTATTCGGGTGTAAATATTCAAATATTCAATCCTTCCGTCGCAACACCTGGCTCAACAGCTCCAGTTTACAATGTGAACGCGCCAAACTATGGAACAAATCCTGTAAACGGCTGCTATCCACCCGGATATTATACAAATAACTGGGGAAACAATGGACAGAATAATTTAGCAAACTCATCAATTAAATCAAATACAACAGAAAATAAAACAAATGAAAAGAAAACAGAGAAACGTGAAATTGTCCAATTAACCGATGATTACATAAGAAATCTTGAAAATTACTTAAACAGTCAGGATAAAGAAGTCAGGTTAATGGGTGCGAAAGAAGTCATAGCAAGACTTGAAGAGGATAAGTCAAGAAAAGATGACAAAGCACTAAATGCACTTATAAACAAAATGCTTCAGGATCCTTATACTCCAGTAAAAGTTCTTGCACTAAGTGCGCTAGATTCCCGCGTGGTAACAGGTGATGATTATACCATAGGACTTCTTAAACAAATGCAAAATTCTAAATCCGGATACGGACAGGATGCCGTACAGGCTACAAACATACTTCTCAAAATGTCAGGGAAAAAAGTTGAAAAAGAATTTGAAGTAAAAAATTCAAAAAAAACTGAAACTCAATCAAATACAACAACCCAAACAGTAAAATAGGTGAAAAATGAGCATAAGTACAGCACTAACCTCAGTTAAGAGCAATCTTACAAAATATCTTGCAAAAGGAGCCGGAGTAACAGCCCTCGGAATTATTGCTTATGATTCGCATATTGTCGGCAAACTACAGTCTGATGTATACTCCAAGACAAATGACGCAGATGCCTGTATGCGTATGCTTAATAATACTCAATACCTCACAAGTCCCAGTGTTACAACATCTAAACTGAAAAAAGGTGTTTTTAATTGGGAAGTCGAAAGTAACTTCCGGAATTTTGTGAATTCAGCAATCGGTTATTTTAAAGGATTTGGCTCAATGCTTGTAAACAGTGTTGTACCACTAGGGCTCGGTTTAGGAGCGCTTTTTGGAAAAGGGAAATGGTCCAAAGGCTCTGCCATAGGACTCGGTATTTTTGGAGTCATAAAATTATTCAAAGACGTTCTTGGCTTCGGGCACTATAATGACTTAAACAAAAAGTTCTGAGAATTATATCGATGAATTTTCAATATATTTTTGGTACAAATCAGGACGCTTAATTTTTGTTCTTTTCAGACTTTCCTGCAACCTAAATTCATTTATATCTTTATGATTTCCGTTGAGGAGAACATCCGGTACTTTCAATCCTCTGTATTCACGAGGTCTTGTATAATGCGGATACTCAATAAGTCCATTTGAAAAACTGTCTTCATCTGCAGATTCAATTTTGCCAAGAGTTCCATCAAGCTTACGACTAACAGCATCAATAAGGCAAAGTGCTGGAAGTTCACCGCCTGTTAAAACAAAGTCACCAAGCGATATCTCTCGCGGCTTTATAATCTCTCTTATACGTTCATCGAAACCTTCATAATGCCCGCAAAGTAAAATCATTTTATCATAATTTGCCAATTCATTGACAATTTTATCACAAAGAGGCTCACCTTGAGGAGAAAGCATCACAGTAACTGTATTTTTACATTGCACTATACTCTCATAAGCGTCAACATAAGGCTGTGGCATTAAAACCATACCTGCCCCTCCGCCATAAGGTGTATCATCAACCTTTTTATGTTTATTAAGTGTAAAATCTCTTGGATTTATTGTATTAACAGTAAAAATTCCATTCTCTACAGCACGTTTCATTATACTATAGCCGCAATAATTTTGTATTATTTCTGGAAACAAAGTTAATACATAAAAGATCATTCAATAAGTCCTTCAATATTATTAATTATAATTTTTTTGCCTGTAATATCAACATTCGTAACAATAGCTTTTACAAATGGAACAAGTACAATTTGTTTTGAATTCGTTTTAACTGATAAAAGATCATTTGCTCCGTTATTTGAAACACCGACAACAAAACCTAGCTTTTTACCATTTTCATCAAAAACTTCCAGACTAACAAGTTCATCTACCAAAAATTCATCTTCTTCCAGAGCCTCTCTAATGGTTGACTCTTCAACATAGAGGAAAGCACCTTTATATTTCAAAAGTTCATTAACAGAATTTATACCTTCAAATTTCACGAGAGCAAAATTTTTATGCAAACGTATGCTTTTAATTTTTAAAGGAATATACACATGTTCAGACTTAACATAAACCATATCAAGAGCGCAAAAGAAGTCAGCCTGATTTTTTGTAAAACCGACTTTAGCTTCGCCTTGGATACCATGGAAATTTAGAATTTTACCGACGGAAACATATTTTATCATAGAAGTTAAGCTTCCGGAGTTTCTTCAACTTTCTTGGGTTTTCTTCCTCTTTTTGGTTTAACAGGTACCTCAGCAGGCATATCTTCTACATTCTTGGATTTTTCAGCTTTATCAGACTCTTCATGCTGTTTTTTGAATTCCTCCGGCAAATCAGGTCTATCCTGATTCCATCTACCAAGTCCCATTTGGGAACGAATTAAACCAATACCGACATGGACTCTCCATTCATCCATTTTAAGCTGGGCAGCAATAATTTTATGACACCCTATAGGCGGAAGTGGTAATAGAGGTTCATACAAATTTTTAATTGCAAAAAGCTGATCCGGAGAAATAGCGAGTTTTCTTTTCGGGAAAGGCAATTTCGGAAGCATCATTTTCTGTCTTATAAGGTTTATTCCAAAAAAAACTTTTCTCGGTTCAAGTCCAATTTTTTCTCCAATAACTTCATGACAATCGGGATTAGGCAAAGGTAGCATAGGCTTATACAGTAATTCAATCTGTTCAAGTTGTTCTTTACTTACGAGAAGTTGTTTAGGAGCCTTTCTCTGCTGTGGACGTTTATTAAAGCTTCTGTTATTTTGAGGCCGCCTATTCTGGGAATTCCCCTGATTATTGTAAGCTCTCTGGAATCTGTTATAACCTCCGCTCTGCCTGTTGTAATTATTAGATCTGTTGTAACCGCCTTGTTGATTTCTGTTATGATTATTATTTTGGCGATTATTATATCCACCTTGCCTTACACTTTGATTATTAAAAGATCTCTGGGGTCTACTATATCTCTGTGGTTCAGGGGAACCTCCGGCACTATAATAGCGTGGAGGTTCATCAACTCCGTCGATGCTGTAGCCATTTAAAGGTTCTTCCTGAAACGCAGGAGTCTGAGCTGCAGAACTATCCGAAGGTGTTGAAATCATCATTTTTTTATCAGGATACAAACAGTCAGGACAAATAACTCTTTTGGGGTTTTTAGTCTCAAATTCACGTCCGCATTTGATACACTTGTTTACATACATAATGAAAGCCTCTTAATTAAAAAATAATAACAATAATAACGTAATTCCGGTTTAATAATAAAAAATTTCTCCTCAGTAAGAATAAAATAAATTTTTCAATGCTATATTTTGTATTATAGCATGCTTTACAAATATTTGCAAGCCCCCCCCCCCCACGAACAGATTATTTCTCAATTAAAAAAGTTACAGGACCATCATTTACAAGTTCAACATCCATCATCGCACGAAATTTACCAGTTGTTACAGGAACATTGTTTTGTTTAATATAATTAACAAAATATTCATATAATTCAATAGCTTTTTGAGGATGGGCAGCATTGTCAAAAGAAGGCCGCGTTCCCTTCCGGCAATCGCCGCAGAGGGTAAATTGTGAAACTACAAGGATTTCACCGCTAACATCAAGGACAGAATAATTCATTTTTTCGTTTTTGTCTTCAAAAATTCGCAATTTAACAATTTTATCGGCTAATTTTTCAGCATTTTCTTTTTCGTCATTTTTTTCAACTCCAAGGAATATAAGCAGTCCACGACCAACAGATGAATATAACTCACCGTCGATAGTAACAGATGCTCTTTTTACTCTCTGGATTAAGGCTTTCATAGAAAAATAATATTACAAAATTAAGCAGTTGACAAATTCCTGAAAATCGTAAATAATAAATTCATAAGAAAAATTTAGGAGGATGAAAAATGATGAATAGAGAAGCTTTCAGTTGCCCC